>JANMVA010000508.1:0-8649 GCA_031392195.1 Saprospiraceae bacterium
CGCATCTGATGTAATGACACGGATTGTTACTGCGTCCCCCCATCTCCCGAATTGTGATTGCTGATTACTGACTACTGTGATGCCGGACGTAGGACTTGTTGTTATCAGCTACATAAGAAATTACTCGGAGCTCACTCATACCCCTAAATCCCCTCATACTTCGACCTTCTCACTCACATCCTCGAGCTACAGCTCAGTAACCGGGGACCCTTTTCCTTACGTAACTATGCCATCATAATTGGAGTCAATTACATCGCAGAGAATGATCCTAATCAATCCTAATAAATCCGCGGCCCCAGCGTCTAGTGTCATGGGTAAGAATCTTCCTGGTTACCCTTTCGCTCTGCAAGCTTCGAATGAATCGAAGGCTCCGCATCTGCCGCAAGAAATTATCTTTAACCCTAGCATGGAAGCCAAAAAAGCCGATCACGATCTGAAGTTTCTGTCCGGTGGTGGAGAAATGGGAAAGCTTATCCGCCAGCACGATTGGGCCAATACGACACTTGGGTCTCCTGAGTTTTGGCCACAAAGCCTTCGCATTACGCTGGGTATACTTCTCAATTCAAGGTTTCCCATGTTCCTTTGGTGGGGACCGGAATTGTTGTGTTTTTATAATGATGCCTATCGACCGAGTCTGGGGGAGAACGGGAAGCATCCACATATTTTAGGCATTAAAGCAGAAGATGCATGGCCTGAGATCTGGGACATCATCAAGCCGCTCATCGACCAGGTATTAATAAAGGGTGAAGCCACCTGGAGTGAAGACCAATTGGTTCCGATTTTCAGGAATGGCAAAATCGAAGATGTCTATTGGACATTTAGCTATAGCCCCGTCAGAGATGAAACCGGGACCATCGGAGGGATCCTTGTGATCTGCAATGAAACGACGGAGAAAATTCATACCCTGCAGGAACTTAATGAGAGCAAGAATGAGCTGGAATTTGCTATCGAAGCGACTGAATTGGGAACATGGGATTATAATCCGTCTACAAATCATTTCTCCTCCAATAAGCGGCTTAAAGAATGGTTTGGATTGCCTGATCAGCAGCAAATAGAGTTGCAGGACGCTCTCAATGCAATCGTGGAAAGAGACAGGGACTGTGTCATGGAGGCAATTCAACAAGCACTTGATTATTCGTCAGGCGGGCATTATGATATTGAGTTCACAATCAAATCTGCTTTGACACAACAGGAAACAATCGTTCACGCTAAAGGAAGAGCATGGTTTAACGATGATCATGTTGCGTACAGGTTTAATGGCACATTAGAAGATGTCACAATGAAAACTTATGCTCTAAGGGAATTGGAGCAAACGATTTCGGAACTGGATCAGAACAGGGTCAAGCTGAATATTGTCATAGATGCCAGCGGTCTGGGCAATTGGGAATTTGATGTACAAACAGGTGAAGTGCACTATTCAGATCGATATCTTGAAATATTGGGTTATCCCAAAGGCACCAAGTTATCACACCAGCAAATTGTAAAACATATACACCCGGATGACCTCGCCTTAAGGCATAAGGCTTTTGAAGAGGCATTTCAAAAAGGTGAGATCCTGTATCAATCCCGTATCATCTGGAATGACGGCTCTATCCATTGGATTGAGAGCAAAGGGAAAGTATTCTACGATGATGAAAGCAAACCATTAAGAATGATTGGCACTCTCAGGGATATTACAAATGAGAAGCAAATGACGCTCGAACAAAAGTCATTTGCCATTCAGCTTGAAAATCAGGTCCAGGAGCGGACTCAGGAACTCGAGCGCAAGAACATAGACCTTGAAAAGATGAATAAAGAATTGGAATCGTTTGCTTACATCTCCAGTCACGATCTTCAGGAGCCCTTACGAAAGATCCAGACTTTTGCTACAAGGATCATTGAAAAGGAACAGGATAACCTGTCCGATATAGGGAAAGATTATTTCCGCCGTATGCAGGAATCCGCTAATCGCATGCAGATACTGATCGTCGATCTCCTGGCGTATTCCCGTATGAACACAGCAGAACGGAAGTATGAAATCGTCGATCTGAATGAGATCATTGAAGAAGTGAAAAGTGATCTCAGCGATGAACTGGAAGCAAAGCACGCTACAATCGAGGCAACCCATATGTGCCATGTCAAGATCATTCCATTCCAGTTTCAGCAGCTACTGCATAATCTCTTTACAAATTCCCTGAAGTTTGCCAGTCCTGAGCGTGATCCGCACATCGTTATCACCAGTAAGATTGGTACAAGAGATGAATTCCATGTGGATAAGCTTGATGAAAACATAGAATATTGTCATATCAGTGTTGCAGATAACGGGATTGGATTTGAACAGGAGTACGGTGATAAAATATTCGGATTATTCCAGCGCCTTCATAGTAAGTCGGAGTACAATGGCACCGGTATTGGTTTGGCCATAGTCAAGAAGATCGTTGAGAATCACAATGGCGTCATCACGGCAACTGCCGAGAAAGATAAAGGTGCGACGTTTGATATTTATTTTCCGGCTCCGTGAAAAGTTTGAAGGAGTGATGTGGTGATGGAGTGATGTTGTGAAGTGTGAAGTGTGAAGTGTGATGTGAGATGTGAGATGTGTGATTTGTGATGTGTGATGTGTGATGTGTGATGTGTGTTATGTGGTTAATACTCCTTATCCTCCGCCTCCGCCTTCGCCTCCGCCTTCGCCTCCACCTTCGCCTTCGCCTCCGCCTCCGCCTTCGTCTCCGGAGGCAGCCTTAGCCTGAATATTTTGTATATTCAATCATTCAACCTATTGTCTGCCTTTCCTGAAAAAATGGATATGTGGCGGATTGACAAAGCGAATTGAAAGGCATGGAATAGCATTGAAAGCAATTCTATTCATCTCAATTCATTGTCCAATGACTGCCCCAATTAATTCCAGCTTCCTGCAATCCAATTTCAATTGTAAGCCAGGTCTTTATTTCAAAATCATTTTGTTGTTTATCCTTTCTTTCTTCTACAGCGTGCCATTGCAGGCCCAGACTACAGCAGAGGAATGGCTGGCAGCCGCTGAAGAAGCAGTTGCTGAAGGAAGAATTACCGATGCTGGTAGTGCTTATAGTAATGCAGCACATAAGCAAATGGAAAGCGGTGATTATGAAGCCGCTGCTGAGAATTTCAAAAAAGCAGCAGAACAATTTAAAAAGGACGGCCGCATAGCGCAAGCCGGAACCGAAACGACTAATGCCGCCACTGCCTACGAAGCCGCCGCCGAAAAAGCTGCCCTGGATGGTGATCATGCAAAAGCAGCTGAACTCTACGATAAAGCTGCTGAACAATACGAAGCAGATGAACGCGCAGCCATGGCCGAAGCAGCCAAACGAAAGGCTGATCATGAACGCACATATCCGGCTTCAGTTGTCATTACTGCAACCGGTAACACCAGCGGTGACATTGCAGAGGTAACAATTACCAACCATCTCAATAGCCCCCAGGATATAAGCCTCCCTTCAGGTATTATTCCATCAGAGAATAACTACCAGGGATATATCATCCCCCAAAAGACGGATGTAACTGTTCCCCCCAATTCCACGCATACCTTTACGGTGGAAGGATACTGCATGGATCCAAGATTACCTCCGCCACCACCCGGTTCTACTTTGCCCCCACCAAATACGTGGACGCCTTCATCGGTAAAAGTGACACAGGTCAATGAGATCATTCGTGTTGTGAATCGATTGGTAGCGACTACTCAGATCACAACCCCTTTTGGAAAAGACGGCAATGCAGGAGACATGCTGACTCAGTACACGGTGTGGAGTACATTACCGGATGTTCCTTTGACAACTGCAGAACTTTGTGACGAGATCATCAGGACCTTTGTCTCGATATCCGGCACTCCTGTAAATGAATTGTCACCTGACTCAAAGAATGCACTTGACTATGGCATATTGCAGATGAAGGACGCGATCGATCAGATCATAGATGAGGTTGGTATTCCTGCACTGACTGCAATTTTGCCTTCTGCTGCATCTCAACTAAATGATGCTCCTCCTTCAACTCATCCTGAAATTACGGCAACCATCAAAGCCACTGGTACAGGAAATACAACGGGACATGTGGCTAACCTGACAATGTCAAATCCTACAAACAGTCCCGTCACAGTGAAACTAGGCGATGGACCTTTGTATATACCTGGTGAAGGAGGTCAACCTCTCGCTGTACCTGAAATCCCAGCTGTCCCACTCGCACCGGGTGAAAAGAAAACTGTACCGGTAAATGGTTATTGTACTGATATCAGGGTGCCACCTGTACCCAAAGGAGAAGACATGCCACCTGTTTCTAAATGGGTCAACCTTGAACCCTCAACACCTTCTACACCATCACCGGGTGTTGTGAACGTACCTATGCAAAAAGCACCGTCCGTTCATGATGCAGTTGATTTGTTGTTAAATACCCCTAATGCTACGATACCTGTTTCATCTGCACCTTGTCCGCAAGAAACAATAACATCTCAACCAATTCTGCCGGGCACGAATAGTGTACTGCAGATCCCGATCGATCCTTCTGAAAATCCCGCAGTAGGTGTTCCTTTGATCCTTGATGCATTGAACAGTATCATTCAATCTTATGATCAGCTGAAAACCGGCGGAAGGATTTCAACGCCATTTGGTAATAACGCGCTGAAGGAACGTGAATCCGTCATTCAGCAGACTTATTGGATATACACATCTGCACTACGTGATAATCCTTATGATAAAAGCGAATTCGTATCCATGACAAATCGCCAACTTGAACAGAATACGGGAAAGAAAGCTGAGGATCTTCCCGCACCTGAACAGGAAAAATATGGGCGAGGTATCGATGACTTCTGGGGCACTTTTTCGCTGGTAGGTACAGAAAGCAAACTGCTGACATCAGCGCCTGCTCAACCTGCCACTCAACCAACTACTACGCAAGTTTTTGAATCATTCGAACCTGAATCTTTAAAGACTTCAAAAAGTGGATCAAAACCGGAAGGAACAACAACGAATCCCAGACAAACAGTGAGTGATCCGACTGAAGCACCGACTTTGGTCAAGGATGAAGCGAAGGGTGAATGCAAATGTGGTGATATCACCATCAAAATTGAAGTGTGGGAGATGGCTCCCCAACCTGACGGTACGTTTAAAGGTGTCGGATCTCCAATCAAAAAAACGGCAACAGCATCAGCTGCAAAGAGTACTGAACCGCATGAGATCAAGGTAGGAAAGAATGGATTGAAAAATGGAGTTCGTATCGGGGTTGATCTGGAAAGCGTTTCTGCAACATGTCCGTGCGAAGGGAATGCAGCGTGTGACATTTTCAAAGATGCTAACGAAGCAAAGGCACATGCCGATGCGGTTAAAGCACATGATAAGGTAGTCAGGGATCATCAATCTGCACTTGAAAAGGCGAAAGCGGCATTAGCAAAAGCGCAGGCGGCGCTTGAAGAAGCTGGTGTCAAAGCGAAGTATGATAAGGCTGTTGCTGATTTAACCAGTGCGGAAGCTGCACTCAAAGCAGCAAGAGATGCCAGGGCAGCGTATGATAGCGCCGAGAAAGCGTATAAGGAAGCAACCGATGCTCATACTGCAGCAAAAGGAAAGGAGGCTAAAGCAAGTGCCAAAGCAGTAAAGGATGCTGCAAAAATAGTGCGTGACAAAGCCAAAGATGCTAACCCAACCGATTCTAAAATCCGCACTCTTGAAGCAGCAGTGAAGGCAGCAAAGGATAATGTAAATCGCATGGAGAAAGATGTAAAAGAAGCACAGGATAAAATCAATGAGATAAATAAAAAAATAGCAGATGCAATGGCCAAGGTGCTTGAACACTCCTCAGGTATACCCTCTATGAAGGATGGTGATGGTAAGGATGTTGCGATAGGTACATTGACGGAGTTTAATGCTGTTAAACAAGGGAATGCAAAAATGGAGTTCAAATTGACGGTGAGTTTTCAATGCACTTCACCTCAATGCGCTTCAACAGATTGCGCGAGGACTTTTGTCATTAAAATTGAAGAGTAACAAAGGGATCACATCCATTTCATTTTTTTCATAAATTATTAATTATGAAAAACCAACTTATTGCTCTCCTGGTCGGAGTAGTTCAGATTTTGACAAGCAATATCGTTTTGTTTTCTCAGGGTTCCGAAACACTGATCAACAATATTGTATTCGAACCCATTCAATATATAACCGGGCCACCGTTTTCAAATGACGCACATGCCTATTTTACATTCGATGTTCATCCGGGTGCAGGCGAACAATATGTAAATGCACGATTGATCGACCCTGGTTCAGGACAAGTTTTTTGGATGATCGTAAATTTCCCTTTGCCATCAGTCGCCGAGATCACAAACGTTTCCATTTTAATCAACATAGAAGACTTTGGATCCGATGATCATGCTATTCAATGTGAATACATGGTCGGTGCATTTCAGACACAAAGTGATTTCAGTCCGGGGGAAAGTATTTCTCTTCAACCACAATCTGTTCAATATAATGTTCCCTCCGGATCGAGTGACCCGGCTGTTCAGCAGATCATCGAGGAATCGGATGTAATGGTCAGCGTACAAGAACCAAGAGATAAACAGCAAGGCAAGACACGGGGAAAGAAACTCCCAAATCAGGATCTTGATTATGGAACGGACCCCACTGATTCGATGGCATGCGGACCGGCTGCTGCAGGCAATAGTATTCAATGGCTGATCAGTCAGCATCCTGAACTTGCAGGGGAGAAGACTTCTTTGCGATCAAAGGTTGACAGCTTAAAGAAATATATGAACAGGAGCGATAAAATCGGTGTGCGTTTTGACAGCATGGTCGTAGGAAAGCTAACACTGATTGATGCACTGAAGCTTCCGATAAATGTCAAATACAAAACCATGCATGAAAGTGGCAATACCGAAGAAGATCTGGTATCCACCAAACCTCCTAATCACAAACCTGAAAACAAAGGTGCTGCCAACGTGCATCCTGATTTTGATTTTCTGAAAAATGAGATCGAAGAAGGTGAGGATGTCGAGGTGCAGGTTGGATGGTATGGCCCGCCTGATAAGGATGGAAAGCGTGTAAGAGAAGGAGGCCATTGGGTTGTTGTTGATGGTTATGTCAAAGAAGGCAGAACAAAAGGTGTCTTTGTCAAGCACGATATTGATCAATCCAAAAAAGGAGGCAATAAAATGGTGTATCATGAATGGGATACACTCAAAGGAGGGATACCATATCTCAAACATATGAAGGATAGTAAGGGCAATATAGCAATTGTCGAATCTGTCGTCAGTGAAAGCTTTGATCCCACCGTCACCTTTGATGAGCCGACCAGCTCGGTCACGGATCCCTGGGACGAAATGGTACTCACCGGAGAACACATGAAACCCGGCTTTACATTTGTAACTCCCACTGATTCTGATTTCCCTTGGCTTCCGGTGGGGGTTGGGGTAACAGGGGTCAGTGTGTTGACATATTTCCTCTTTAAAGATGAAAAACCGGTTGATTGCACTTTTTCACCATCCATACAATCAGTCAGCAGCACTTGTGGACAATCTAATGGTTCAGTTTCGATCACTGTGACACCATCTGACGATTATACGATTGAATGGTCTAATGGTGGATCATCTGCCATGATCAGCAATGTGCCAGCCTCACAATACACAGTGACTATTACGCGCACAGGAACAGATTGCAGGTTAGTACTGGTCATCAATGTTGAAGATGAAGATGTATCGGCAGGTGCAAATGTTTCCATTACTCCTGCCCATTGCGGAGAAGACGACGGGGCTGCATCATTTGCAGTCAATACTTCTGAATCAATTACTTATTCCTGGTCGAATGGTGGTACTGGTGCTTCACAATCTGACCTTGCACCGGGACAGTATACCGTAACGCTTACGATTGGTGCCACTTGCACTGAAACATACCAGGTAACTGTCGGTGAGTTGCCTCCTGATTTCAATATTACGTTCGCATCTACACCGGCCGGATGTGGGATTGATGATGGTACCGCAACCGTTACTATTGATCCAGTTAATAATTATGAATTTACCTGGTCCACCGGTGCAACAGGTCAGCAATTGAGCGGCGTCCCTGCAGGTGATTATTCTGTTACTGTTTTGATATCAGGAACATCATGTCAGAAAACAGGCAGTGTAACAATCGGAGAATTACCGGCTGGATTTACACTGACTATCAATACAAATCCTTCACAATGCGGACTATCAGATGGAAGTGCAGATGTTACTGTAACACCCCCTGGGTCTTATACATATCAATGGCCAGGTGGATCAAACCTGCCAACTGCAGAAAACCTGGCTGCAGGCACGTATGAATTAAATGTCACCAACCTGGGTTTCCTGAATGACTTCCGCGTGAATGTCAATTACCAGGACCTGGAAGAAAGCCGGCAGCAGAGAGAATACCGCCGTTACGACCGGTTTGACAGCCGCAGGGAAAAAGTGAAAGTGTGGGGATTTGTTATTGACGGAAGAAAGAATTTTGGCAATAACGAAATTACCGTTGGGGTCGATGGTCAGCTGAACGATGTCAAATCAAGAGCGGACAGGCTGAACCTGACCACGGGTGCCCTTTCCAAACTGGATAGCCGTTACCCGGACGGTAAGAACAAGATGAATTATTTTGGTTTGTATGGCCAGCACATTTTAAAATCAAAAAACGGTAAATGGGT
>JANMVA010000555.1:0-4478 GCA_031392195.1 Saprospiraceae bacterium
CCTCGATAAAGTCAATCCAAGCTCTGTCATCCTCTCCGGAATCATGATGTTTGATTACATGGGCTGGGGTGAAGTATCTGATCTCATTGAAAAAGGACTTGAAAAAGCAATTGAAAATAAACGGGTGACCTACGATTTTGAACGATTAATGACCGGGGCGACGTTATTAAAGACTTCTGAATTCGGCGATGAGATCATCGCGAATATGTAATTATCTTTCACCGGCCTATGCGTTTCGTTCAATCCACATCTCTCTCTCATATTGCTGCAACAGCCTTGCATGACCTGCAGCTATACTTATCAGTGATTGAACCCGCAACCTTTGGACAGCAACTTGAGCTTCTTTCAGGTTCGACGATCGGTCAGCACACCCGTCATATCCTTGAGTTTTATCAATGTCTGATCGAACAAAGCGCGGCTGAAGTGCCCGAGATCAATTACGCCAGGCGCAGGCGGGATTATCGCATTGAAAGCGATCCGGCATATGCACTTCAATTAGCGGAAGTGATCATCGCACAACTCGGTGGCCTGAATGAATTACAGCCTTGCCAATTAAATTGTGAAGAGCATGGACTGGATCATTTATTGATCGAATCAACCATCGGGCGTGAATTGATCTACAACATCGAGCATACCATTCATCACCTGGCCATTGTTAAAATTGCGCTGAAGCATGCTATGCCCTCACTGGAATTGCCTGTGCATTTTGGCGTAGCACCTTCCACGATACGCCATCGCCACGAGGCATGTGCACAGTAACATTTATTCCCACTGCAAATTCTGTTTTTCTCACCTCCAACCGGGATGAAAGCCCTGACCGCCGGGCATCAGGCCTGATGTCATTTCATGCGCCGGGTAAAAACATAATTCACTATCCACTCGATGCTGAATCAGGTGGCAGCTGGATTGCTTATACGGATTCAGGCAGGATCGCTTGTTTATTAAATGGCGCTTTCGAACCATTCACTCCGAATCCCCCTTACAGGCAAAGTCGCGGACAAGTCGTCATCGATGCTGCAAGTGAAGTTGATATAGATGCCTTTTTAGCTGAATATTCTTTTGACCACATCGCTCCGTTTACGCTTCTGATTTATGAGCAACAAAAGTTTCAACAACTGATCTGGGATGGAGAAAACAAATATCTGACTTCTCTGTCATCAAAAGAACCGCAGATCTGGTCATCCGTGACACTCTATTCATCGGAAGTGCGTGCATGGCGAAAATCGTTATTTGAAAAATGGATTGTGGGAAAAACGAGCTTTGACCGCGAAGAGATCATGCAATTTCACCAAATGACGCATGGCAATCCGGGCAATGATTTTGTGATGAACAGAAATGAAATCGTCAAGACATTATCTACGACCAGTATTGTATTGAAAGAAAAATCAGGATCGTTATTGCACGTCGAACTTGATACCAATCTGCGGGAAGAGATCTTTGTTCGCTATGATTAATCACCCTGTGTCATATGCTGCTCTACTGCAGGCCCGGGACAAACCATCCCTGTGGTGGCGACGATTCATGATCCGGCTGACGAACTGGGAATACTGGCCGATGTATGTGTTCAATATCCCCGTTGTTTTCATTTGGCTTTGGCAGGCTATTCGCTCACGCAATTTATTTTTTTTCACCCTGACGAATCCGGGCATTGAAACCGGCGGCTTTTTTGGTGAATCTAAATCCGGAATATTGAAACATATTCCTGATGAATTTAAACCGAAAACAATTCTCTGGAAAACTCCTGTAAAAGATGATGAGGTTGAAAGTCTTTTCCAACAAAGCGGACTTTCCTTCCCGATTATCATTAAACCTGAAATCGGTGAACGGGGATGGCTCATAGCGCGAATCAATGATTTGAATGAATTAAAAAATCATATTTCCCTATATCCGGTTGATTTCATCCTGCAGCCTTTTATTACACTTCCGCTGGAATTGGGCATTATGGTCTATAAAATGCCGGATGGGAGTAAAGCTGAGGTGACTTCAATCTGTAAAAAAGAATTCCTGCATGTCATCGGAGACGGGGCATCTACGTTAAGAGAATTAATTCTTTCAAGTGACCGGGCCGTACTGCAATATGAAAAGCTGGAAGGAAATTTCGGATCCTCATTTAGCGATATTTTAGCTGCCGGCCAATTATTGATGTTGGAGCCTATCGGGAATCATTGCCGGGGAACAAAATTTCTGAACTTCAATCAAGAGATAGATGATCAGATCACTGAAGTCATGGTCAGAATCCTCAGCTCGATTACCAATGTTTATTACGGCCGCTTTGATATGAAAGTATCGTCCTGGGCAGAGTTGCGTCAGGGGAAAGGCATACAGATACTCGAGTTCAATGGTACGAGCAGTGATCCTGCGCACATTTATGATCCTTCGTATTCATTGATCAGGGCTTACAGGGATTTAGCTTTTCATTGGGGTGTGATGGGTCAGATAGCGCGGCAAAACAGAAAGTTTGGATTTAAGCCTGAACCATTTAAAAAAATAATATCCGCTTTAATACTATATTTTCGGTACAAAAGAACTAACTGACGACTATTGGGCTTTCTCCTCCATTTCGCTTGGGGCTGGTTATGCGGCTTTTTTGGGACTCTTCCGTTTGGGACGATCAATGTTTCAATTGCAGAAGCTGCGATCCAAAGAGGAATCCGTGTAGCCATTTCGATGGCTGTAGGTGCAGCAGTGATTGAATTTTTTCAGGCCTACGTCGCTTTAACCTTTTACGATATCCTTACACATAATCCGGCGATGGAGCGTACGATCATCCTCACATGCATTCCCCTCTTTTTACTGGTAGGCGTTTATTACTTATTCAAAAAAAATCATACTATTCATCCGCCGACAACGAAGGCAGCAAATGCGATGGGATTTGCAAAGGGTATTGCCCTGAGTTCGATCAACCTGATGGCGATTCCTTATTTCGTCGTGATAGGCGGCTACCTTGCATCTTCTAATTACATCAGCCTGCGACCGGAGTTTATTGCCGCTTATTCTTCCGGTGCTGTGTTCGGTTCCTTTCTGACATTTTTGATCTATGCAAAGCTCGGCCAGGTGATCAAACGCAAAAGCGAGAAGATGAGCCGCTATGCCGCCAAAATTGTCGGATTGATATTTATATCCATCGCCATAAGCCAGGCCATTCGATATTATTGGTAATAATATCCGTTGTCCGGAGTTTTCTCCCGCAACCAAATAAACCTAAAATGTAAAAATCAATTGCCCTGAGTTTTCTCCGACATGTATATATCTGTTGCCGGAGTTTTCTCCGCGCAACTAAACGAATCTCCATATGAAATACCTTTCATCGATTCTTCTTCTCACCGCATTGCTCTTTTCATGCAAGCAATCTCCTCAAAAAGAAACGACATCCGGCAAACCTGCGGCCATCAAGCACATCGCTACTTTCCAATCGGTCCACGTGGGTCCACGCAGTATCGCTATCTGGACACCACCTGATTATGATGAATCCAAAAAATACCCAGTGATCTACGTCCACGATGGACAGATGCTGTTCGACAGCAGCATGACCTGGAATAAGCAGGAATGGCATTTGGATGAAACGATGACCAGGCTCATCCTGGAAAATAAAATAAAGGAAGCTATTGTCGTTGGAATTGCTAACACCGCAACGCGTAATGCTGAATACATTCCACAGGATATTTTCAATTACCTGCCGGCTGAAGCTAAAGTGGAATTAGAAAATAATTATTTCAAAACAAGGGCTGCATCAGATGATTATTTACGATTCCTTGTTGATGAGGTGAAGTTTTATATTGATGGATTCTACCCAACACTTCCCGATGCAGATAATACATTCATCATGGGTTCAAGCAAAGGCGGATTGATCTCTTTGTATGCCATGTGTGAGTACCCACAAGTGTTTGGAGGCGCAGCTTGTTTATCTACTGACTGGATTATTACCGAACCTGTTGGTAATGAAAAACCGAAATATGATTATGCGGATGCTTTCAGGAAATACCTCGTTGAAAATCTTCCGGAATCTAAATCGCATCGCATCTATTTCGATCATGGCACAGCAACTCGTGACAGTCATTATGAAGCACACCAAATCATGGTGGATACGATCATGAGAGCACATGAATACACAGATCAAAACTGGATAACAAAAAAGTTTGAAGGTGATGAACACTCGGAAGCTGCCTGGGCGCGGAGATTGAATTATCCGTTGGAGTTTATGTTAGGCAAAAAATAGGCGAAGGCGGAGGCGTAGGCGTAGGCTGATATAAAGTCTAAGGCTATGGCTAAGGGATAGCATGTCTAAACATTATACTAATGTTTTTTCGCAGATTTCGCTGAGTTACGCTTATTCGAGAACTGTGGTGCCACGCACTTTAAGTTTCTAATCTCTGCGTTTTAATTTTTAGTACTGGGTCGGCAAGCCCCATCACTATATTTTAAATCCTTCGCCTTCGCCTCCGCCTTCGCCTTAGCTTAATTAGCGGCTTTCACAAATC
>JANMVA010000598.1:0-2195 GCA_031392195.1 Saprospiraceae bacterium
GATTTGTCATAAACCTCTATCCGGTCACCAGCGAGTACATCAACATTTTCAGCAGACTGCGGATTATTAAAAGCTTCTCTAAGATTAACGTGGATGTATTGTACAGTCTTCGGTTCTGTTGGGTCACGCCTGATGATAAAACCATGATCAGATGCTGCAAGTGTCAATCCACCTGACATCAGGATGGCGTCCTCCAGTTTTATTTTTCCTGCTGGATCCATGAAGAATGTATCAGGCCGTCTGACAGCACCACCGACAATAAAAGTTTTCAAATCCGCATAGGTTGACAACGCTAATACTTGTACTTCATCCTTATCATGAAGGATTATGTTATCTGGTGCATTTGGATTCGCCAGGATATTTTCAAGGTTTACTCTTTCATAGCGATATGTATTATCCGGTTGATGCACTAATACGAATGCGTAATCCAAACGTGAACCTGGCTGAAGCCGGCTCTGCTCAAGAAGATCAGAAATACGCATACTATCCCTCCGCTCATAGATGCCCGGAAATTGAACAGCTCCACGAATGGTCACAAAATTGGCAACATCATCATCAATGGTTTTAATGATGACCCGGTCCCCATTAGACAATAAATAATCTCCACCACCTTTTGAAAGTTCGGTGTAATTAATATTCGTTACGATCTGCCTGTCATCAAGATACCGTATGACCTGTATGTCACTCAGGAAGCTATTCGCTTTCACGCCACCTGCAAACTTCAATAAGGATGTTAAATTTTCAGTTGCTAATAATTCATATGCAAAGGGTCTTGTAACAGCTCCTTCGATGGTGACGACTTTTTCTGCGACAGGTATATGGATGTAGTCATTGTTTTGTAAAAAGAAACTATTCGCCACTGATGGGTCATTCATAAATTCATATACATCCAGCAGTTTTACTTTACTCCCGCTGATCACTTTTATATTACGAACAGAACCAATGTCTGTGGGACCACCTGCCGCACTTATAATATTAAATGCCGTATTGAATGCCGGTAGTGTGTAAGATCCGGGTGTTACAGCTTCACCAAAAACATTTACTGTAATGTTCCTGGGACGGTTGATTGTCACCTGGAATTCTCCCCTGCTGATCACATAATATTGCTGGAATCGCTGGTACAAAAGTTCTTTCAATGCCCCATATGTGATTCCCCTTACCAGTATTTTTGGAATACCGGAAGGACTGATAAATCCATCAGGTGACACTTCCAGAATGAGTTCGAATTGAGAACGACCGAAGCCAACAATTCCGATACGATCACCGGTACCAATCACATAATCTTCCGGTGGTGTCAACTCTTCACTTTTCTGAAAAACCGATATGGAGTTATTTTTAAAGTTTTCCTGCCCATAAATGGAAGACCTGATCAGCGAATCCTGAATTGGCTTTACAGGCGTAGTTGGCTCCACAACTGTCACGACCTCCTGCATCGTGTCTGGAACCTGGGTGATTACTGTTGAAGGTTGTTGTTGATTTTTTTTCTCAGCCTCGATTTCAGCTACCGTTTGAAGAACTACATTTTGAAATTGATCTACCTGATCAGGTCGTATGCGATCCGGATCAAATCCTTTTTTGATCAACCTTTGACGTAATGTATCCTCTGATATTCCCTTCTCCTGAAGGATGGCTAACAATTCAGACTGGGTCACCTGGGCATCAATGGAATGAGCAGATAAAACCAAATAAAATAGTCCGAAGAAAATGATATGACGAATAGATAAAATCATACTTGATGTTTAATAAAAACAATCCTTACACTGCCTCCAACTCCTTCCTGAAATAATCCAACGTCGTAACCAAACCTTCTGCCCGTTTTATTTTTGGTTCCCAGTTAAGCAGTCTCCGGGCAAGCGTGATATCCGGCTGTCTTACTTTGGGATCATCCTCTGGCAACGGATGATAATCTATATACGCTTCCGGATTCCCGACGAGGTCAAGTATCTCCCTGGCAAGCTGAAGAATGGTTATTTCATCAGGATTTCCAATATTCACCGGAAGAGAATAATCACTTAACAACAATCTGTAGATACCCTCCACCAGATCATCCACATAACAAAATGACCGTGTCTGGTTACCATCACCATACACTGTCAACCCTTCTCCTCTCAAAGCTTGTGCCATAAAGGCTGGTAAAGCTCTGCCGTCTTCGATCCTCATCCTGGGTCCATAGGTGTTAAAAATCCTGACAATCC
>JANMVA010000604.1:0-5229 GCA_031392195.1 Saprospiraceae bacterium
CCGTTTTGTCAACAGGTTAAAGGAAAATCTTCAGAAACATATGTCTTAATCATAAATAAAACCTCAATCATGAAACAGTTATTTTTTTTAGGAATGCTCTTTATAGGTTTAATGGGAACAGCCTGCAAGGAAAAAGCTGCATCTACAGATGCGACTACAGACGGTACCGAAACAGAAAATCAGGCAAATGCCTCTGACGGTACATACAATATTGACACACAAACAAGCCAGATTAAATGGCAAGGCGCCAAGCCAACCGGTGTGCATAATGGTGTTGTTCCCATCTCTGCCGGTAACATCGTCGTCAGTAATGGCATGATCACCGGTGGTACGATCGAAATCGATATGACCGGGATCAAGGTAACTGACCTCGAAGGTGATTCCAAGACAAATCTGGAAGCTCACCTTAAAGGAACAGCATCCGGAAAGGAACTTGATTTTTTTAATGTCGATAAATTTCCGAAGGCAACCTATGCCATCGCTTCATCTACAAAGCTGGATGGTGATCCCGATGGAACTCATCTGATCAATGGAACGCTGACGATCAAAGACATTTCCAAGCCGGTCAATTTTAAAGCTAAAGTGGATGTGGCCGGAAATGTGCTCACCGCCACCACGCCTCAGTTTTCGGTGGACAGGACTGAGTTTGATATCAAATTCAAATCCGCTAAATTTTTCAATAATCTGAGAGATGATTTCGTCAATGATGAATTCAAGCTTCAGATTAATGTGGATGCACGCAAGTAATAAATAGTGATAGCATTTAATATTTTAATAAGACGCGATGAATCGCATCTTACAAAAATATTAAATGCTATCATTGGTTTTTTGTAGATGCCATTGAATGGCAATAATCGTTTTAGCATCACCTACCTCCTGTTGCTGCAGCCATCCCTCAGATTTGTTCTGAGGGATCCGGATCAATTGTATGTCTTCATCCTCGCCTTCTGCACCGCCACCATTATTTTGTTTTGAAGCATCATTCACGTCTGCGACGAATATTGTCACGCGCTCATTCATGATTCCTGGACTAACGTAGCATTTAGTGATGCGATGCAGTCGAATAGGTTTGTAACCGGTTTCTTCGATGACTTCCCGTTCTGCTGCCTGCAACTCATCTTCACCATCTTCCATCCCACCGGCAACAATTTCTGTCAGCCACGGGTCGACGTCGTGATGAAAAGGCGGGTAGCGGAATTGGCGTACCAGGATGTATTCCCTGCGATCGATGTGATATACGAGCACGGCTACAGCATCTCCTTTCTGGATCGTGTAGCGCTCCACCTCTTTGGACATCGTGCCATCAAAGAGCTCGAATTTCAGTGATGCTTTATAAATCGAAAAAAACTCATCAAGGACCAGTTCTTCTTTCAGGATGTCTGCTTTCATTTGTGTTGGATGTAAGTTGATCTTTATTTTACTAAGTTTTCGGTGGACAGGATGCCAATGTACTTATTTGCAAACTAGCCCTTGGAAACAAGGCATCGAAAAAAATGTTAGGTTGCATCGATGAGCATGCGTGGAAATAATATGCGGGGCAATTTTCAAATGGAGATGGAACCTACCACTCCAAAGGGATTTATCGAAAGCCTGCAATCATTAAAGCTCCTGATCCCTTTCTTCCGGATGATCTGGAAGACCTCACCTTTTTTCACGCTCACCAATATCATCCTCCGGTTTTTAAAAGCAGGCATCCCGCTCAGCCAGCTATATGTGGGCAAACTCATCATCGATGAAGTCATCCGGCTGATTAGCGCACCGGAAAAAGATTTTGATCAGCTTTGGTTGTGGGTCGGTATTGAATTAGGCCTTGCCGTCATGTCAGAAATCCTCAACAGGCTCATCAGTCTCACAGATGCTCTGCTGGGCGATTTGTATTCCAATCATTCATCGATCGAGCTGATGCATAAAGCTGCTTCACTCGACCTCGAAATGTTTGAGGATAGTGAGTTTTATGATAAGCTCGAACGTGCCAGGAGACAAACGACAGGTAGAGTGGTCCTCATGTCGATGGTGCTGAGCCAGTTGCAGGATTTGATCACCATTATTTTCCTGGGTATTGGTCTCGTGGCATTTGAACCATGGTTGTTATTAATTCTGGTCGTTGCCGTATTGCCATCCTTTATCAGTGAAGCTTATTTTTCACGTTCGAGTTATTCGCTTGTCAGAAGCTGGACGCCGCAAAGAAGGGAGCTCGATTATCTGCGATATATCGGTGCGAGTGTAGAGACAGCAAAAGAAATTAAGGTGTTCGGTCTGGATCATTTTATCAGTGGACGTTTTGGCCGGATAGCAAATGATTATTATCTGGCCAATAAAAAATTGGCCATCAGACGAACGATCTGGGGGACCTTATTGCAGATCAGCAGTGTCATTGCTTATTATGGAGCTTATGTATTGATTATTGTGCGGACGATTGCAGGTTCATTATCTGTAGGTGATATGACATTCCTTTCAGGATCTTTCAACCGCTTGCAGAGTCAATTACAAAACTTGCTGTCCACTTTTACGCGTATTACTGAATCTGCAATGTATCTCCAGGATTATTTTGATTTCCTGGCGATCGATCCGATGATCAAGGACAAGGCTGATGCGATCGAAGCACCTGATAAAATTGAACATGGAATTGAATTTCGGGATGTGGGCTTTAAATATCCGGGCACTGAGATTTGGGCCGTACGCCATGTGAGTTTTATGTTGCAATCAGGTGAAAAGCTGGCATTGGTTGGTGAAAATGGAGCCGGCAAAACAACTCTTGTAAAACTGTTGGCACGAATGTATGACCCGACAGAAGGATCCATTTGTGTCGATGGCATCGATATCAAAAAATTTCGGATCCAGTCGTATCGGAAAATCATTGGTGTCATTTTCCAGGATTATGTTCGCTTTGCATTTACGGCCAAAGAGAATATTGCAGTTGGGCAAATAGAAGAAGTATCGAATAATCCACAGATCCATTCTGCCGCTGAAAAAAGTCTTGCAGATCCGGTCATTCAAAAGCTGGCAGGTGGTTATGATCAGATGTTGGGCAAACGATTCTCGGAAGGAGTTGATCTCAGCGGTGGAGAGTGGCAAAAAGTAGCGCTGGCAAGAGCTTACATGCGCGATGCACAAATCGTGATCCTCGACGAACCCACTGCATCGCTTGATGCCCGCGCAGAATTTGAAGTATTTAAACGTTTTTCTGAACTCACTTCCGGAAAAACAGCGGTGATCATTTCACATCGCTTCAGCACAGTGCGCATGGCTGATCGCATCCTCGTCCTAAAAAATGGTGAGATGCTGGAATTGGGCACACATGAAGAATTGCTTGAGAAGGAAGGGCTGTATGCAGAGTTGTTTAACCTGCAAGCACAGGGGTATATATAAAGTTGTTTAAACTTCCGGGCTTAAAACCCTTATCCTTGAATCTGTCTCTAATTAATATCATCGGAAGCAGCCTCGGGGCTGCAGGTAAAAATCATCCTCTAGCTGTTTTAAGCTTCCAGGCTTAAAACCCATATCCTTGAATCTGTCTCCAATTAATATCATTGGAAGTAGCCTCGGGGCTGCAGGCAAAAATCATCAACCAATTCGACCAATGTCTGCTCCAAACTCCAGGACCTGGACATCAAGAATGTAGTCCCTGCGGTTTGCATAATTTCTGGCACTACTATAAACATAATGCACCGGATCATCCACAATGCCAGCTCTTACTGGATTATGATGGATATAATCTAATTTTTGCTCTGTGAAATAAGGTTCTGTGCAAATTTTTGGTCTGTTATGTTGCTGCCAGACTTGGTAGAATTTATTCTTCGAATTGAATTTTGCATGATAGTTAAAAACAACTTCCAGCCAATCTCTTCTGCTTTCTCGTCTGTTGTCTTGAATCCAATTGATTAATTCCGTTGAAGTAAAGCTCTTGAAATCACGGATAATGGGTGATAGACCTTTGGAGTCCCGTTGCGCGGAGGCAATCAAGTGTAAATGACTTTCCATAATCACATAAGCATAAATGATTAGTCCTTTGTGATACTGGCAATATTTCATGCTCTGAATAATAATTTCCTTACACTCCTTCCTTGTAAAAAGATCGATCCATCCCACTATTGTCATAGTCAGGAAATATGTAGCATACTGATCCCTGATACGGTATCCGCCATCCATAAATGAAGCCCAACTTTTATCCGGAATGTTTCAACTGGTCCGGAAGATTTTTAGATTGTTACCTGCAGCTTTTAAGCTGCTTCAACTAAGTTATTACATTATGATGACAATCCATGATATTAATTTGAAGCCCGGAGGCTTCAAATAGCTTTCTGCATTTAGTGTTAAGTTTTCCAAACTATAATTCAAATCTAAATCTCCATCCTGCCTGATTCATCGGATGCAGCTTATGGGCTGCAGGTAAAAATCACCATCCAGCTGTTTTAAGCTTCCAAGCTTAAAACCCATATCCTCAAAGCTGTCTCTACTTAAAATCATCGGAAGCAGCCTCGGGGCTGCAGGTAAACATTCAATACTAAGGCCTAGTCCCCAAGGCTCTAATTACCAATTCCCCATAGTTCATCCTCGCATACACTTGCCCGCCATTACTACCATGGCTTCCTTTCAATATTTTACTTGCGGATTTTTCAATATTCTCCGACACCTTTAGTCCATCATGACGGATGCTACAATAATTGGTCTCAGCATCCAGGGTAAATGAAGCATCCGGATTAAATTCTAATTCAACTCCCGTATATGAAGTGTTGATATCTATTCTGGAAAAGCCACGGTGAATATGGCTAACATTTAATTCACCATACCGCATATCAAATTTTCCGCCTTTGATCAATTCACCGATGATGATACCTGTATAACCTGATTCAGCGTCGATCTGCCCTACCTGCTCTACGGCGAAATCATCATATTTCCCGTTGTAATGGATGTCACCAATCGAAACAGCATGCAGATCACTGTATGCTGACGTAATGTCTAATGATTCGAATGTTCCCGATTTGATATCTGAGTACTTGACATCCATGCGAAGGGATTTTCCATCTTCCATTTCCAGGTCAGAATAGGCAAGCACCAGATCACCATCTTTAATCTGTGATATCCTCCCATCACAATAGGCCATATCGAGATCGAGCCTGGCATTGATGTCACCTAAGCGCAAATCACCATAAGCCAGATCAATCGTAATATCCCTGTCAGTCGTCTCCAGGTAAATGCTGCCGTTTTTGTGTTGCAGGTCGAGATATA
>JANMVA010000670.1:0-2647 GCA_031392195.1 Saprospiraceae bacterium
CTTCCGTAAACGCTTTTCCTGTCTCATCTACAAACTGATCGAGCTCTTCTTTTCCTAGTCTCGTATCTGGCATATCACGAAATAGCAGCGTATCCCTCGTCTCATTCAGATCACCTAACGGACCTGCATACGGATATTCAACACCGACCTCTAATCGGTAAGCAACAATGCGATTTGGAAAAACGATAATAGTATCTGCACCACCTTCAATTTGCCTCAGGTATCTCTGAACCGGATACAACCGTTCATTTTCAGCTTCCTCAGCCCGAATGTTATTGAAAGACTTCATGGCGAAATAGGAACTGGTTGCTGACAGGATAAATCCCCCAATCACAAATACGCCGAACACTGAACCAATAAGGGCGGATCGATTGTATTTCCCCTTCCGGAAAGCCAGAAAGGCAAGCACAAGGATGATCAGTGAAATAAATATCGGACCTGTCGCCATCGCGATCGCAAACACCCAATTGGAAGCACTATCAGCAGATCCGGGAGCATCAAAGGCCATCGCAAAACCCAGCAACCCAAACACACCCAGAAAAAAAATACACACGACTCCCAGGATCATAAAAAGGATAGCAATTACTTTCATGTTCCAAAACTATTCATTCCCTCTCTGAGTTGAGTATATAAATCTTTGTCTTCACCAATCTGATCATTATTGAATCCAATCAACATATTCTGGTTCCGTAGGGACCTTCGTTTGCAGGATAACCATGGATTGTTCATTGCTTTATCATTAGGCTTGCCCGTATTACCCATTTTCATTTTTGATACGAATATTCTTGACAACCTAAAGCATAAAGCCGACAGGCGAGTGACACTCATTCATCAGGCATTGTCTGACATACAGGGGTCACTTGAGCAATTTGGAGCTTCATTATATGTCCTGCACAACAATCCTGATGATGCATTTTTGAAATTGATTCAGGAATTCCATATACGGTCTGTATTCACTAACAATGATTACGAACCTTATGCCATACGCAGAGATGAGCAGATCCAAAAATTATTGGCACTGCATGATATTTCATTTCATTCATTTAAAGACCAGGTCATTTTTGAGAAAAATGAAATTGTCAAAAGTGATAAAACTCCATACACAGTATTTACACCTTATTCAAAATCGTGGAAAGAAAAATTTAACCAACATCCGCCTGAATTATTTCCCAGTGAAAACCTGAAAGACCAGTTTTATAAATGCAATTTTACACTTCCAACACTTGAGGAAATTGGCTTTGAAGAAACAGCACATGACTGGCCATCAAGCGAATTGAACGCGGATGCGATCAGGCATTACGAAGAGACGCGCAATCTGCCTTACATCGATGGAACAAGCAGGCTCAGTGTTCATCTTCGGTTTGGCACAGTCAGTATACGCGACTTGGCGATCAAAGCTCAAAAGCTTAATGAACAATGGCTCAATGAACTGATCTGGCGTGAATTCTTTATGATGATCCTGTTTCATTTTCCACGCGTGGTAACAGACTCGTTTAAAATAAAATATGAAAAGATTTCATGGCGAAATGATGAAGAGGAATTTAAACAATGGTGTGCAGGCGAAACAGGTTACCCGATGGTCGATGCGGGTATGCAGGAATTGAATGAAACAGGATTTATGCACAACCGTGTGCGCATGGTTGTTGCCAGTTTTTTGACAAAGCATCTTCTCATCGACTGGCGATGGGGTGAAGCTTATTTTGCAGAGAAACTATTGGACTACGAACTCTCTTCCAATAACGGTAACTGGCAATGGGCTGCAGGATGCGGTTGCGATGCAGCACCCTATTTCAGGATATTCAATCCGGCAGAACAAGCCAGAAAGTTCGATCCGGATTTCAAATACATCCGCAAATGGGTGAAGAATCTTGATGAAGGCTATCCGGCCCCAATCGTTCAACATGAATTTGCACGAAAGCGGGCACTTGAAGTTTTCAAACGCGCACTGACAGAAAATTAAATGAAGCAACTTCAGTTTGAACAATTACTTCCCATCTCACTCGATGAAGCGTGGGCCTTCTTCTCCAATCCGGCGAATCTCAATCTGATCACGCCTGACAAACTCAATTTTAAGACATTGACAGAAGTACCTGAGATGATGACAGAAGGATTGATCATCCGGTATAAGATAGATCCCATGCTGGTCATCCCCCTGAATTGGACAACACGCATAAATTCAATGAAAAAGAATGTGATGTTCATCGATGAGCAGATCAAAGGTCCTTACAAGGTCTGGATCCATGAACATCATTTTCATGAGGTTGAGAATGGTGTGCTGATGACGGATAAACTGACTTATGATGTGGGATGGGGATTCTTAGGAAGCATGGTCAGTGCTTTATGGGTAGATAAGCAGGTGAGGGAGATCTTCGAATATCGAAGACAAAAACTAAATGAGATTTTTAAAGTAGATACGGTTGCTCACTAGTCGTGTTCGACCAAGGACTAACGACCAATGGCCAATCTGCTCTCAAGACTTGAAAAACACACAGGGTGTGAAAAGCTCACATAGCGTGTTCGATAAAGGGCAAATGGACAATAACCATGTCCTCCCGGAATGCTTCGCTTTCAAGGTCTATCATGTTCGAAAAAACAGACTCAGGATTAGTGACCAGGCACTTAAGACGAATAGGTTGAAGCCAAAGGT
>JANMVA010000674.1:0-3535 GCA_031392195.1 Saprospiraceae bacterium
GCCTTTGGCTCAGGCGGCGAGAGGTGTTTCGATTCATCTTTTTTATTGCGCCATTACACCAAGCTTTCTAAGATAGAAGAGATCTGTATTCCTGCACCATGTGTGCAGAATTCCCACACTCTCAACCCCCGGGCCCCCTTCGAAGGGGGACATTGTATTCTGAATTTCATATGTTATTGCATACTTACACTAAGCTTCAGCAGATAAAAAGAGAGCAGAGTTCCTGCCTCGCGAATTCTATTATACCTTTACTTCCCTACCCAATCATAACACCCATGAACGCAAAACACCTGTTTGCAATTTTATTTCTTTTATGCACAAGCTTTTCGATCCTCACCGCCCAGACTGACTTCCGGAATTTTCCACTCGACTCATTTAAATTGCCTGATATAGACCGTAGTGCTTTATTGTTTTCCGGATCCATCTTTGGAAACTACACGAATGTAGACAGGAGCCCTAATAATCGGTTACTTGATGCGCGATTTTCACCCCGGGTTGATTTTGATTATTCACGCTATATCAATCGCAGAAACCTGCAGGCTAATTCCAGTGCCAGCCTTGATCAGGACATTGCCTTTTCGAACAGGCAAAATCCTTCATTCGGCTTAGACTATAAAACAGCCTATGATTCAAGACTGCAGGTCAGTACGAGCAGGCGGATCTACAATGGCAAAACATTCCATGAAATTGGTGGCTCAGTGTTTAACGATTATTCTTTTCTCACAACCCATAATGACCAGAAGGAACGCAATTCATTCGGATATGTGCGTGGCACAATTGGTCTCGGCAACGGAAGGCTTGAACCTGTGTCCGATGTAGCGATGGCTATGTTTATCCTGAGCGATGCGATTGATCTGGGACTTGATGGCTCTTCGATCACGACGGAAAATATCTACGAATTCGCCAGCCTCATGGCGCATGCGCGCAACAGGCGGATTTTTGATACACGCAGACACAGGATCCAGGAATTGAGAGACATGTATGCATTCATGGAAATTCAGGGATGGGTCATTCCAAATGATCCCGGTTTCTTTACTGTATTGACGGATAATTTGTTTTATAACCCCTTTGCATTTCGCCTGACCGGAAGCCGGTGGAGGTATTTGCTGTCACCAGAGCTCGGTTTTAGGAATGACCGGTTTTCAAGTGTAACACAACAGGATATACAAGAGAAAACTGTTTCATTGGGTGGCACAGCAACAATTGAATATGCCAGGTATAAGCCGGTGAGTGTTTTTAAAGACAATATCCGGTTGCATTCACTTTCTGCCGGTGTGTTCAAGAATCAGGAGACTCAAGCCAATTTCGAAGACAACAATACATTATTAGAAGTGGACTTTAATAACAGCATCGGACGAAGCTGGTATCCGAATAACCGGACCACGATCAGCGTTACCGCCAGTGCCGGAGCATCTTATTACAGGTACCTCGAGAGTCCAGCGTTCACTTTTAGATCTGATCAACTTTATCTCACGACAGGAATTGGGGCACAATGCAGTTATTTCCTTTCTTACCGCGCCAGGCTGGTAGCGGATGCTGTGTTGCGATACGTAAATGATTCAGGAGGCATTGTTCCACATTCGATTGGCAACATCTCATCGTCAATGGGGTCGGATGGAATTCATGCGCGGTTGAATGCAACGTTGTTGGTGGATATTTTTTAAAGAATCAGGATTAGTTATCTAACTACACACTCCTTGCAACGGTTAATCCAGGAGGCGGGTGCAAGCCCCATGCTTTTCGCTCCATGCCCTCCCGCAATTTTGCAGATGCAAAGGCGGGATCTTCGCTGCGCTTCGACATGCTATTTCATTCTTTCGGGTGAAATCAAACATCCCCGGTTAAATATCTTTACCTCAAAATCAAAACACGATGACCAAAATTTTTATCGCCCTGTTTGCCCTTTTTTCATTTTCGATCAATGCTCAAACCAATGTCAGGGCGTGGTATGCTGACGGACAGGTATGGATTGTGTGGAATATGCAATTGCCACTACCCGAAACGGTACGGGTGTTTGCCAGCCCGGATTTGTTTTTAAGTACAGCGGAAGCAACGCAGATCGGCCGGCCCTTCCATCTCGACTATTTGCCTACGGCATTAAAAGAACAAGTTGATACATCTGCAACCTGGCGAATACCGGATGGAAATGGTGGCAAGTATCAATTGGGCCTCACAGAAGGATTATTTGTCTACACACCACACAATGCAGGTTCCCGGTATTTCGCAGTGGTGGCCGATGGAGAAACGATTGTCATCCCCGGTGTCAATATTACAGATGAAAGCGTATCCTATTTTTATGACCCGATCAATGATCCTGTTGAGTGTCATCTGCAATCTTCATTCCTCTCCCCTTTCAGCAACGAACATTTTTGTTTGGCTTATTCGATGTGGGTGGATGGACGTGACAATCAATGGGAGAGCAGGCCTGATTTTCCTGTGATGGCCAATGCAGCTAAAAACGGAATGCCCGGATTTTTTTTCATCAGTGTTCCGCTTGACCTTGACACATCGAAACTCTTTGCACTTTCAGTTTGGTTGCATGGTGGAGGTGGAATCGCACATCAAAGTCTTGCCGGATCCAGGAGAGATGTCAATGTTGATCCTCATGATGGCATCCTCCTCGCACACAATGATGATGTATTCGGAAGGCGTGGCAGTACTCCCGCTTTCATCGAAAACCCCAGTTTACATTTTGGTTGGCGAAAGAACTGGGATCCATTTACAAGCGATAATATTCCCGTGACACCGGACACAATAATTAATTACACACAACGCCGATACTTGTGGACTGATCAATGGCTGATGCGGCGTTTTAATGTTGACCCCAACCGCATACACATACATGGGCATAGCATGGGTTCGTGGGGCGCAACAGGCATGGCAAAAGCATTCCCTGAGCATTATGCATCTGCTGCTATTTTCAACAATGGATTTCGTGGTCATGAGCCTGGTACTAATATGGCTGCAATGTTTGGCGAGACTGCAGCGCATTTTCCAACGAATCTGAAGAAGAGGAATGGCGAAACTGTGCATTATCCCGAACCATATGATATCACAACCAATACTTCATCGCAACGGGATCTTCCGGTCTTCCGCAGTTTTCACAGCAAGAATGATATCGGTGATGCGAATTATTGGGGAGTGGATGTAGTCAATCAGTATCGTGCAGCGGATGCAGATGGTCATGGGATGGCATTGTACTGGAGTGAGCGATCGCATGGGATCGACACCGGTCCGGACTTTGATGATCATTGGGTGAATGGCACAACAGCAACTACGCAAACGGCTGTTGATAATGTTGCATGGGGAGAAGTTCTTTATCGGTCTGATGTTTCCTATCCGGCGTTTTATAATCACAGGCTTGATGTCAATGCAAATGAACCGGGAGATGGAGCGCCGGGTACAGGCCCATTCGGAAATGGTGATGATTGGGGCACATGGGGCGCAGACCCGACGGAGCAGCTCGAAGGCCAGTTCCGGTTCGCCTGCCGCACCTCGTTCGCTCTCGACCAGGCCGCAGTAGCCGATGACGTCG
>JANMVA010000035.1:0-2370 GCA_031392195.1 Saprospiraceae bacterium
CGCGCCAATAGACTGACTGCCTGCTCGATCTCACCCAGCCCACTCTCTCGAAGCCGTTTTTCGTTTAGCGTGTAGCCACGAAGCAAGTGATCCTTCAGTGTCCGCGTCGCCCAGATACGGAATTGGGTGCCGCGTTTTGAGTTTACCCGATATCCAACTGATAAAATCGCGTCCAAATTGAAGTATTCAATTTCCCGGACAACCTCACGTCCTCCCTCGTTCTGAACTGTTGCATTTTTTGCAACAGTTGCCTTTTTTCGTAGTTCGCCATCCCGATATATCTTTTGTAAGTGCCTGGATATCACAGATTTATCTCTATCAAATAATTCAGCTAATTGATTTAAAGAAAGCCATACATCTTCGTTGTCAAACCTGACTTCAACTAGGGTTTGTTTATCTTTCCTATAAATCTC
Organism: Saprospiraceae bacterium; assembly: GCA_031392195.1. Taxonomy (GTDB): domain Bacteria; phylum Bacteroidota; class Bacteroidia; order Chitinophagales; family Saprospiraceae; genus Opimibacter. Next base: position 414 of record JANMVA010000035.1, read on the forward strand.
TATTTGGCCCATTTCAATGTTAACTCTTGAATTTATGTAAATTTCCACACTTAGCGATTGATATGAATTCAAAGTCTCGGTGGATAAGAAGTTGTTATGCACCGTAAGTTATTATATCTTCAGAGAGTCATCTGAAAGCATTGCCTCTGTAGCAGGAAATTATGGTTTACTCAACTCTTCTAATTGAAAATAAAGCACGGGATCGAATCACCAATGCAGGAGCTTATTTCATGCGTTACGGTGGCAATAATGCTTACCTGGGCGGGCTTACCATAAAGGGAGAAACGCAAACAACAAATCCCAAACTAACTGTTGGAAAGGATATCCTTGAGATTGTCAATCCTGTTTTCAACTCTTTCATTCTAAAGGGATCACGCATAAAATAAGATCATGGGCATCCCAATCAAAAAAATACTATCCGAATTTCCAAAAGAACGGCAGGAAATAATAAAAGCCAAGGCAAACGAATATATCCGTGACTTTGAAAAATTGCAAGATGAAAGTAAACCGAAAGGTCTATCCAAGGAAATCATTGTTTCCCGACCAGATACATTGAATGATCCCAATTAATCCTACTCCCTCACCACCTTCCTAGTAACCACGTCTTCCCCGGAAAAAACCCTCACCACATACACACCTTGAGAATACGCTCCAAGATCAATGACTTGCTCCTCTGTCTGCATCAACATCCGCTTTCCATCCAATGACCACACTTCAACACGGTCAAGACGCACACTTCCATCCGAAGAAACTATATACACCTTGTCGCGCGTCGGATTTGGATACAAAACAAATTTTCCATCATCATCAGCATCATTTATACCCGTGATCATCACAAATTGACAGGACGATTGAGCACTGCAATTACCAGATGATACCACAACAGCGTAGTTGCCTGTCGCAGTGACTTCGTAAAACTGATTTTCCGCGCCGGGAATATCACCGCCAGTATCACAATTGATCCATTGATACGATGCAAAAGCCTGCGTGGAGGTCAGGATATTATCATTCACTATGATCTCATTGCTGAGCTGGATCACTACCAGGTTGAGCATCACAAGTGTGTCACATCCATTATTGTTGGCGATATACACGGAGTAGTTACCTGAAACAGAAAAGGTCTCACCACCGATCTGGAATGTTTCGCCTGCGCAGATAGATGCATCCATGAAACGTTCAGGCAAAGGTGTTACTTCCAAAGCCAACTGGATAATGCTGTCGCATCCCACACTGTTGGTCAGTAAGATTTCATACGTGCCTGCTTCACTGAAGGACATCCCGCCGGCTTCATATACTTCGCCTTCGCAGATCGATATATTTAATGAAGCATTGGACGGCTGGCACAATTCATTTTCGTAATAATGCACTTCCACTGTCTGTCCATCACCTACTATGACAAACATATCAAGGTCACCATCATTATCGATGTCGACAAGATCAGGTGAGAAGAGTTGCAGTTCTCCAAATGTTACAGGCAAGCCAAAAGGAGATGCGAGCGGCGTTTCATCAAAGTGTGGTTTGCCGTTCGAAGGGTTGTTTAGATGAACAAAGATATGATAGAGTGAATCTGCACGTACCAGTGTGCTGGCACCGATGATATCCACATCACCATCGTTGTCAATATCACCTGCCGTGTTTAATTCTTAAGTAGTGTCAGACGTAAAATCATACGGTTGAAAATACCATCCGTCAAATTGCGGTGTCGTCGAAGTACCTGTGTTTTTTGCATAATACGTGATCGGAATATTGGGGCCTGGTCCTTCTTCATAATCCGTATCAAAACCACTGACAAAAAGATCGAGGTCTCCATCCAGGTCAAGGTCGACAAGTTCCGGATTGCGGCCACTGAGCGGTGCAAAAGGTGAAAGATCAAACGTACTCAGCGGAATGGATTCAAATTCATTTCCATTGGTACCAATCCCTTTCATATAATAAAAATTCTGGTTGCCGATGTAGT
>JANMVA010000047.1:0-6112 GCA_031392195.1 Saprospiraceae bacterium
CGAAGCGGCCGATGTCGGCGGCGCTTTCGATGAGGCAAACGCGGCCGGACACCACGGCATTGCCGATGCTGAGGCCGGAGAGCAGTTTACGACCCTTGGAGATGATGTATGCGAAGCACCAAGCGTACTCAATACATTAAATATCACGCAGACAACTGCAACATGGGATTGGGATCCGGTTCCGGGAGCAGTGAGTTATTCAGTGCAATGGCGATATGCAGGAGGCACATGGTATAATCTTCCGGGAGGTCCATGGTCATCCACAGCACTCACTGTTGGCGGACTTCAGCCGGGAACAGACTATGAGTGGCGCGTGAGAAGCAATTGCTCATATTGGACATATAGTGAGTGGTCCGTACCGGAAGCATTTACTACGCTTGGTAATACATGTACAATGCCGACAGGCACGGTAACTTCAAATATTACCGATAACAGTGCAACTTTCAGTTGGAACCCTGTAGCAGGTGCAGTCAGTTATTCCGTACAGATACGGTTACCAAATGGATCATGGTCTTTTGTTCCGGGAAGCCCATTCTCCAGTACATCAGCTACAGTTAACAATCTCAATCCGGGTACAAATTATGAGTGGCGTGTTCGCGCAAATTGCGGATATGGCTATTATAGTTACTGGACACCGGGAATGCCGTTCACAACAACAGGATCATTTGCATGCAATGCACCTGATTGGCTGCAGACAGCATACGTCACACAGACAACCGCTTCACTAGACTGGTCAGGCGTCACTGGTGCTTTGAGTTATACTGTTCAACTACGTGAAGCTGGAGGCACCTGGTATGATTATCCCGGAGGCCCATGGTACAACAGCTGGCTCAACATTGGAGGATTAGAACCTGGCACAACATACGAGTGGCGCGTGAAGAGCAATTGCGCAAATGGTGAGATGAGCGAATGGTCATACATCCTGACATTTACCACACTTGGAAATGTCTGTCATACTCCATATCAAACATGGACGACGAATATCACTGATCACAGTGCGACATTAAGCTGGTCACCTGTTTCAGGTGCAGAAAGTTATTCAGTGCAGATACGTGACCAGTGGGGTTCATGGAATTATATCCCAGGCAGCCCATTCTATGGTACCTCAGCTACTGTACATAATCTTTCACCGGGTACAACTTATGAATGGCGCGTACGTGCGAATTGTGATTACGGAAATTACAGTTACTGGACTCCGGGATTGCATTTCACAACTTTAGGTTCTTATAGCTGTCATGCACCTGAAGATCTGTTTACAACAAATATCACACAGACTTCTGCAACATGGGATTGGTCTCCGGTGAGTGGTGCAGTTAGTTATTCAGTTCAGTGGCGTTATGCAGGTGGTACATGGTACAACCTACCCGGCGGACCATGGTACAACACATGGCTCAATGTAGGTGGCTTACAACCCGGCACAGAATACGAGTGGCGTGTGAGAGCGAACTGTGGATATAATAGTTACAGCGACTGGTCATATCCGGAATTCTTTGTTACGCTTGGTTACTCTTGTTATGCCCCAACCAATCTGTATGAGTCTAACATCACAAACGATGGTGCTACACTTCATTGGGATGATGTATCAGGTGCAGATAGTTATTCTGTCCAGATCCGCGAGCCATGGGGATCATGGTATTATATCCCCGGCAGTCCCTTTAATTATAATTGGGCTGAGGTGAATAATTTAGATCCGAACACTACTTATGAGTGGCGAGTGCGTGCAAACTGCGGTTACAGTAATTACAGCAGCTGGTCTTACACAGGAACCTTTACCACTTCAGGTTATAATAATTATGACAATGATAATTGTAGCGAAGCCACATGGTTAGATGTCAATAACAGTTGTTACTATGTATCCGGATCAAGCATTGGTTCTACAGCAAGCTATCCTGCACCACAGGGCAATTGTCCTCACAGCGGATATAAAGATGTCTGGTTCAAATTTGATATGCCGGACAATTATAATCCGGTGGCTACGATCCGCACTTCTGCAGGTAGTCTGAATGATGCCGTAATGGAATTGTATGTAGGCAATAATTGTGGGTACATGGCCTTCCTGGGTTGCGAGGATGATAATAATAATGGCAATGGTTCAGACATGCCGGTGATGACCGTGATGGGTGGACAGGGCCTGACCATCTTTGTAAGGATCTGGGGGCACTATGGTAACACAGGTACATTCAATATTTGTGTTTTCGATTACAACTCCAATAATTTTGCAGATGGTGATGAAGGACACCAGGTGATTACCATTCCTGAGACATTCTCAAAGGTTGATCATATTGCAGATGGTGAGATGGTCATTGATGGACAAGATGCAGGTGAATTAATACTTGCTCCGAACCCGGTCAATGACATATTGAATGTGAAATATGGTCAGACAACTGAAAGCATCGTTTCGACATTGGTGGTAACTGACATGTCCGGAAAGATCATGGTCCGCAAGGATTATGACTCAAAGGATGCCGTCGAATTCCATGAGCAGATCGATGTGACTGATCTGGCACCAGGCCTTTATGTTGTTCAATTGAGGACAACGAATGGTATTGTGTCAGAGAGAGTTTCGGTGGTGGACTGATAAGTGATTTATGAAATAAATGAATAAACGCATTTATAATGTAGAGGCGGTGCCGGTTTTAATCGACACCGCCTCTCATTTTTATTTACGTTCCCTGCATGTAACAAGATCTTACAATCCATCACCTATGGTCTGTGCATTTTCTCGCGCAATTTAAACTCTTCTATATCGATGAGACCGAGATATTTCCGGATTAGCTCTTCATCAAATTCCATCTTCCGATTCATCTCATTGAGCAAGATTCGTTGTTCTTCAAGAAGCTCTAAATAGATTAGTTGAAAATCGTAAAAGGGATTTTCAGGTGTAGGATGTTCTGATTCATATTCTTTTTGAAACAAAGCCATTTCATGTTGTAGGCGCTCGACAAGGTTAGCGATCTGTTTATTATCCATCTGATGACCATAGGTTGAGTTAAGATGCTGGAGCGCTCGGTTAGCCATTTTTTTCTGGATGATCAGTTCTTGCTTTCCTTCTGAAATGGGGCTTCGGTCTTCAAGGTTTACTTTTTTGATCAACCAGGGTAATGTTAATCCCTGCCCAACTAAAGTGACCAGGATGACAATAAAAGTGATGAAGAGGATGAGGTTGCGATATGGAAATGCTTCTCCCGATTCAGTTAATAATGGAATGGAAAGCGCTGCAGCCAATGAAACAACACCCCGCATTCCTGCCCAGCCGAGTATGGAGGGTCCTTTCCAGCCCGGATTTGCATCTGCCACGGTGATAAACCGGCTCATGAAACGGGTGAAAAACACGGCACCAAATGCACATAAAAGACGCGTGACGATGAGCACTCCTGAAATAGCCAAACCATATCCGATAGCAGTGCTCAAACTGATATCTCCTAACTGCTTTGTTATGGATGGCAATTGAAGGCCAATTAAAAAAAAGACCAATCCATTCAGCACAAATACAAAATTGGTCCACACATTAATGCCCTGGATCCGGCTTTCATAAGTCAGCATGCTTTGTCGTTTGCTGGATAAAAGCAGGCCACCACTCACAACCGCCAGTACGCCGGAAAAATGATAGTGTTCTGCCGCGTAGTACATGCAATATGGTGTGACGAGGGTCAGCACAATTTCAATACTCGAAGTTGTCGGCAGCCAGCGGTGTATGGCATAGAAAATAAATCCTACTATAAGGCCAATTAATATTCCCATCACAACAACCAAAAAAAAGGTACCCGCTGCACGCTGGAAATAAAACTGACCTGTCAGAATCGCCGCTAATGCAAATCGGAATACGATCAGTGAAGAAGCATCATTCAGCAGGCTCTCCCCTTCAATAATGCTGACGATGGATTTAGGCACTTTTACCTGTCGCATGATCGTAGTTGCAGACACAGCATCCGGCGGAGACACAATGCCTCCTAATAAAAAACCTAATGCTAATGTAAAACCAGGTATCAATGCATTGGAGGCAAAAGCTACAACGCAGGATGTAAGAATGACAATTGGAAACGCAAAGCTGGTGATGACTCTTCTCCATCTCCAGAATTGTTTCCACGAAACCTGCCACGCAGCTTCGTAGAGAAGCGGAGGCAGGAAGAGAAAAAAGATGAGTTCAGGATCAATCGAAATATTGGGGAAGAGTGGGGTGAAGCTCAGCAGCAGGCCGCCCAATACTAATATGATCGGATAAGCCACCCGCAGCTTATTGGCCACCATGACAAGGGCCAGGATAATGAGTATGAGGGAGGTGTATTCGATGAAAAGATTGTGCATGTAGTTGTTTGTACCTTTAAAAGTACCACATGTCAATTATGTTGTTTTTATCCTTTTACCTTTCAGGATATAAATTTATTCACATCGCTTGCTGTGCCTGTTTGGAACAGTTCATCTTTTCGCATTTCCATTTCAGCAGCAATCAACCCCGAATCACCACCAAGCTCTTTTAATTTCTCAATGATATTTTCAAAACTCTTCTCATCTCTGTTCTGGCTAAGTTTGAAGACATTCTCCAGACTTTGAATCTCGATTTCAAAAGGGACGATTGCTTTCATCAATGGGCGGGTGTACTCGTCGGTGAGGTTATCGAAAAATGTCGTTGAAGCCTGATTGTCTTTTTCAAAATACAATGATGTTTTGCGAAGCATGCGGATCAGTGCCTCCTGATCCAAAAAGCTGATAACTCCTTTTGCATGCACGCTCATGTAATTCCACGTCGATGCCTGATGCGGATTACTGTACCAGGTGGCGCTGACATAGCAATGTGGTCCTGTGAAAACAACCAGCACATTGGGATTCTTTACCCAGGCTTTGTGATGGTCTGTATTGCGCATGATGTGACCGCGCAGGAATTTTTTTTCGCCTTCTTCTTCAATAAATACAGGAACCTGTGTTGCAACAGGCATTCCTTTATCGTCACTTCCTGTTAAAAACGCAAAGGGATATTTGGCAATGAATTCCCTGATGATGGTTTCATTCCTCTCGTGGTAATCGGGCAGATCATACATGAAGCAAAATTAGAGATAAAAGAGAAGGGTAGGGAACAGAAATCAAACACCTGTTTTGTCCTCATCCAGATTTCCTATCTTTTTCTTCTTACTCTTGTGCTTCAGCACTTTCGCTTCTACGTTGAAGATGATCTCTTCGGAAATGTTTTTACACTGATCGCCGATACGTTCCAGCTTGCGGATCATGGAGATAATGTACAACCCCTGTTCAATCTTTTCGGGTTTTTCACGCAAGTAATCGCCTACAACATCCGTAGCCTGGTTGTTGATAAGGTCGATGACTTCATCACGCTTAAAGATGCTCCGGGCGAGCCTGGTATCATCAGTTTCAAATGCTTTCAATACGTCCTCCATGATGCTGATCGATTCTTCATACATCTTAAGGATCTGAGTTTTTTCGACCAGCTCTTTGTCAAAAGGGATGTCTGCCCAGATAATATACTTGGCAATGCCCTCTGCGATATCACCGCAACGTTCAAGGTTATTGTTGATTTTCAGGATCGCCAGAACGGTGCGCAGATCCACAGCCACCGGATTGAAGAGAGCAAATATATTTTCACAATCGCGGTCGATCTTCAGTTCGATGGAATTGACGCGCTTTTCTGTAGAGACTACTTCGCGCGCGAGGTCATCATCAAACTGGATCAGGGCTTCGCGGGTCTTCTGCAATTGAGAGATCACCGTCAGCCACAATTCCACGAGGTCTGCCTTCAGTAATCCCAACTCTTCTTCCAGGTGGGTCATATTGGTACTGTTATTCGACATCTAATGTATGTGTTATCCGAATCTTCCGGTGATATAATTCTGGGTCAGCTCCATTTTGGGATTGATAAACAATTCCTTGGTCTTCGCATATTCGATCAGTTCGCCCAGGTAGAAAAAAGCCACCTTATCACTAACACGACCGGCCTGCTGCATGTTGTGCGTGACAATGATGATGGTATAATTCTTTTTGAGCTCATAGATCAGATCCTCAATCTTCGCACTGCTGATCGGATCCAGTGCGGAGGCAGGTTCATCCATGAGAATAATCGATGGTGATACGGCAAGAGTACGTGCAATACAAATGCGCTGTT
>JANMVA010000064.1:0-4457 GCA_031392195.1 Saprospiraceae bacterium
ACATCTCTCCAATTGCGCGTTGCACCACTGGACATGATTTTATTCAGGAATGTTCCGATGTCTTTGTTGCCAAAATAATTGGTCGCTGTTGCCGGTTGGTTCAGTATGTTTTCAGCAATATGCTGGTGAAGCTGAAATAATATGACATAGGATAAAGCGTAATCATAATACTGTGCTGCATCATCATTGATATGTGTTTTTGTGCAGGCATCACAAAATTCATTCCCTCTTGTATTTGGTGGAACAATACCCTGGTATTGCTTGACCAATGACCACCATTTATTATTGAATTCGCTTTCAGGCAGATTATCGGCATACAATGCTTTTTCAAATTCGCTCATCGTACCGGCTGCGAAAGGAATAAAGACAGCGAAATTCAATGCTTCCTTCAAAAGGATTTGAATAGAATCTGTTTTTGCATTTGCAGGTATCAGGCCTCTGCCAGCGAGATATGGTTTCTGCATGGCGGCCATTCCCATCATGCTGCCAAGGGCTTCATGAAAAGCCCGGTTGGCACCACCGCGAAGAACAATTGGCACTTCCGGCGTACTATATGCGATGTAGTAATAAATATGGCCGAGCTCATGATTTGAAGTCTCGAACCACTCGGAGTTTGGTTCTACACTCATCAGGCTTCGCACATCTGTACCCAGATCCAGATGCCATGCAGAGGCATGATTGTTTTTCTTCATCGTCGCATCTGCAGGGTAGGGGTATAGACTTGATTTTGTCCAGAAAGATTCGGGCAATGGCGGTAAACCAAGGCTCACATAAAATGCTTCTCCTTCCTTGACAATCCATTCAGGCGTCTTAGTTGAAAGAACACTATCTGTATTCAGTCCTTTCACTTCGAGCATTGAGCTCCAATCCTGGCCCCAGCGATTAGGAAGCCAATGAGCAGGAAGATAATCCGGTACTTCTTTAACGCCATATTTTTTCGCCAGCTCATAACGCGTATATGTATGAAGCTCGCGGAAGAGTGGACGTAGCTCCTGGTTGAGCCGCTTCATCATTTCCATCATATCCGGTGTTGACAATCCGTAATCCGACACCTGGTAGGAAAAATAATCGGGATAATCGAGAGCCTGTACTGTTTCATTTCTCAGGCGCTGAAGATTGACCAGACCTGACTTCAGGACTTTGCCGACTTCCTTGCTTGATTCCCAGGCAGCCAGCCTTTTCTTCAGATCTGTTTCTGTCTTCAGAATGTTGTCGAGGTCATTGGTTGTGACCCCTTTACCATTCAACTTAAAATTGAATCCGAACAACTTTTCTGTTTGTGCGATGGACGCTTTGATCTTTTCTTTGACCACCCCGGCCACAGTCTGTGGATCGCTGCCAGCGGTATAGAGAATGACTTCTAGTTGACGGGCCTGCAATGGTGTCAGCTTGTCTTTCATCGCCAGGTATTTCTTCGTTTTTTCAATATTGTCTACACTACCTGTGAATGCTGTCAGGGCTTCATCGGCAATCCTGGAATTATAGGCATTGATCGTGTCACCTTCTTTGATTTCTGTATTCGTTTTCCACGATGCCTCAGCGGAAGCATAATATAATCGTGCATATTCCTGGTTATAGGCATCCAGGAAGGACTGAGCTTCAGTCTGTTCAGGAGTGGTAGTATCGGTCGTGTCGGTTTTTGTCTCTGATTTACAAGACAAAAAGGTTATAGACCCAATAATCAGAAGTAATGGAAAAAGCTGTTTCATAAAATCCTCGGAATTTTACGCGAAAGTAAGGGAGCCTGAGGACTTGAGATGAAGTTTTAGAAATAGGAGATTTGGCCTCTTACTTGCAGTCCGGATCCTGTGTCAGTTCAGGCAACAATCGCTTAGCCCTTTCTTCAATGATCTGGACGCAATATGTATCACCGGCATATACTTTTGAATCCTGAGCCACTTCGATGTAATACGTTTGTCCCGGTTCCGTCATGATTCTCAGCTTTTCAACCTTTGATTTTGATTCTCTTCCAAAAAACTGGACGGAAAATGTATGATCCCCGGGCGGTAATTGATGAATGGAATATTTCTTATTGTCCAGCTGGCAAATGGATTCTTCGTCAATGAATATCTCATAACCAATAAAAGAACCAGCAAACCCGGAGTCGCGCAGAAAATAAATGGTGCTGGTTTTTGAAAATTTTCGCGGTGGGGCTTCACTTGTAGTGAAAACATCTTTCGTACCATTTTCGTATTTGATCATGAAAACTTCCGATTTGTTGATGATATAAGTAGGACCGGATTGATTATCAAATCGCAGATATTTGACTTCATCCGGTTTGATCTCGATGACTTTTGCCTGGATTTCTGTGCCATTGGTCTGAATGATGACGTCCTGAGCAACTGAAAGGCAGATGGTCATCAGAAACAGAATAAGTGTGAGACAAAATTTCATGGTTATAACCTGATGAGCTTAATTGTATAAAAAATCTCTTTTTGTTTTTTGATCATTAAATAATAGAATCCACTATTTAACGATGAGGATATTTCATTTATGCTTTGATCTAGTTTTTGTTGGTAAATTTTTTGCCCGGCGCCGGTATAGATCTCAAGCAAGTAATCTTCTGAGGAGGTAATATCTGTTTCTATTTTCAGGTAGAAAGTTCCGCTGGTCGGATTCGGATAAATCCGTGCAACAATGTTGGATGAATGGGGTGTATTCGTGGATGTATTGATAATTCCATCAGCCAACACCAGATCATCTACCCACCAGGTCTGGTCGATTGGCGATCCCACACCAATATATCCACCGTAAAACAATTGGTTGAATTTCATATCCGGATGATCACCTGTCCTGAATAAAATGCTATCCGAAGTGATCAACAGGTGACCGTCATACCAATACCGGATCTTTCCATCGGCAAACCCAATCCCCTGAGCGATGGAATTCAATTCGAAGTAAGCTTCAACCAAATGCCAGTCATTCTTATAGTAAGGCCCGGGTGTGTTTCTAAAATAAATAGTATCCGCATGCCATGACCTGGAACTGTAGTATCCATGTGTACTACCGGAGCTCGGAAAGCAATCCCGCCTGTCGACATCACCTATCAGGCCATTGCATGATGCAACTGAACGGTTTTCTGAAAATGAATACGAATCAAAATCACCATTACAACCGACAAAGGAATTATTGTTGAGGAGGATGCAAGCCGGCTCTACATTTTTACTATCCTGAAGGCCCATGATGGGTTTACCGCCATTTTGTTCAACATACAAAGTCAGGTATGTATCAGCCGGTCCCTGGTAGATCCAGTCCTTATTGGTGAGAATATTCCATTCGTGCGGATGATAGGGGACACCGGATCCGATATAGTTTTCACTGTACTTGACCCAGTAACTCATATAGAGTTTATCTGTCTCAGGAAATAAATGTCTTCCGGCACCGGATGATGTTTCGCCTTGTTCAAAATGTCCTTCGTAAGAATAATTGCCATTTTTTGCTTCCACTGAAGTTCGCTGATCAGGAAAACCATCATACCATCCTTTGCCTGCGAAATCACCGGATTCATAATCTTCGAACAGAAGGATTGTTTGACCAAATGATAAGATGGAGAGGAACATCAGAAATCCTGTAATGACATGTACCGACAAGTTGCATCTTTTCATTCAATGTTAAAAATAGAGCTTGAACATTTAGTTTCAACTTTATAACTCAGCTCAATTAGAGAATTTTCAATCATCCACCTAAAGAATCGTTTGGATATGCCAGAGGAGCAGTTCCTGATCCTGATGAGTGTGATGTTGAGTTAATTTTCACGACCTCAACCATCTTTGTCAATGTCGAAAGAAGGATATAACATAACACTGCTAAAACCAGCATTCTGATGATACTCAACATTTCCCACTGGCTACTGCGTGCTACAAGACTCTCATCTACGTTATCCTGATAAGGTGTATGTGTGATGGATATCAGTTCCGGCACAAAATAAATGGTCGTGATCACCAGGATCAGAAAATAGGTGCCCAGCACGATCAGGATATGTTTGCGACGTGAATTTTTCCAGTTTGTGATCAGTGCACCGATCAACAATAATAATGTGACCGGGTGAATAGCCATCCAGAAATATTCAGGATGTAAACCATATTCACCCTGATACATCGATAACGAACGTGGAGGAGCTGCACTCCAGGTAGGGATTACAGCGATGTGTTCATAAACAGCTCCACCTAAAACGCAGATAAAACTGATGGAGGCGAGGATCAACAGGACATTTTTTAAGGAGTGCATGATTTGGCTTTAAAAAGTTATTCAATTGGTTGAAGGTCTGAATTTTTTTTGAAGTGATCAATGGATAAATAATCAGGAGGATTTAGATAAATGGGATCTTCCTCATCAATTCATCCTCATTTATTGTAGAGACGCAAGATCTTGCGTCTCTACAATAAATGAGGATGAATTGGAAAGTTGGCTTTACACTAATCTTCTTCTTCCATTCGAGTAGAGTCAAAATATTCATC
>JANMVA010000067.1:0-7845 GCA_031392195.1 Saprospiraceae bacterium
CTCCATATATTGGTCTTCCAGGAAAGAATTGAAACCTTCATCGATCCACGGATGATTTCTTTCATCACTGGCCAGAATGCCATACAGCCATGTGTGACCGATCTCATGAGCGATCACACGATCGAGATAAGCATGATCGCCCACGGCCGATATCTGGGCAACCAATGGATATTCCATATACCCTGCTTTGCTGAAGGGAGTGGATACAACTGTCATCTGAGCGTACGGATACGGGCCGAGCCATTCACTGTAAAACTCCATTGCTCTTTCTGCATACATCATAGCAGAATCCCAATAGCTGTCATAGATCGTATCGATGTATATGTTGAGCGATACATTTTCATTCCCACCTACATCAATTGATTTTTGTTCTTGTGTGAAATCCGGAGATGCGAACCATGTAAAGTCTATCACATTGTCAGCATAGTAGACTCTTTCGCTCAGATCGCCTTTGACATTGGTTGATATCAATGTACCTGTAGCAGCAACTTTGTAATCACCAGGTGTATTAATGGTCACTGTATAATCAGCAAAATCATTAAAATATTCGCCCACATCGAGGTAAGACATCGCGTGCCAACCCATCTCATCATGCACAGCAATATGAGGATACCATTGAGTCAACTGATACGATTCCCCTGTGCGGCCAAGTCTGGAAAACGATTTCGGTATTTTCAACCGGTAAGAAGATGTCAGCTGAATTGCTTCTCCGGGGGAAAGAGGTTTTCTAAAACTTATCCAGGCAATATCAATGTGATTGGGATCCGTCCGCATCGTTACATTTTGCTGCCGCGAAACAAATTGCACATCGTGCAGGCCGCCCATAGATTCCTCCCAGGCTCTGTACAATGATAAGTTTCCGAAGTGAAGCATTTGTTGTACGAGAGCCGTATTCCTTTCCTTGTATGCATTTGGCCAGAGATGAATGGCGATGCTGTCTATCTTTATCCCTTCAAGATTGGTGTAATTAATATCAATCGTTCCGGATACTTCATGAGTTGTTGTATCCAGTGTGGCTGTTATCCTGTATTGCGGACGCTGAGCATTTGTCAATTGGCAAGCCAGAAAAAGGCAAGAGAAGATGATTGCAGGAAGGACAGATTTTTGAATAAATAAGAATGAGGTCGAGGTGAAAGGCATGTTCCAAAGATATATAGTCCGGTCACAAATGGCCATGCGGAACCAACATGCCTTTATTTATTAAGTTCTAGCTCAGTGATTTATGATGATGACGGAAATAATGCTTTCAATACTTCGAAAAGCCTGTGAGGCTATATTGGAAGTATATGCTGATGAATCGCGGTTTAATACAAGTTTCAAAAGTGATGACAGTCCCTTGACACGAGCGGATCAGCGTTCACATGATATCATTATAGAGGCTTTGGAGAAGAATTTTCCGGGCATACCGGTTATTTCAGAAGAAAGCAAAGAAGATCCTTATAGCAGTCGAATTCATTATGATCAATTTTTCCTGGTGGATCCGCTCGATGGGACAAAGGAATTTATCAAACGCAATGGTGAGTTTACGATCAACATTGCACTGATGGAAAAGAATAAACCGATCGCAGGATTTGTGTTTGTTCCGGTGACAGGGCAGGCCTACATGGCTGAAAGGGGATCCGGCGCTTTTCGAATTGGTCCTGACAATGAGAAAAACGAAATGCGATCATTGCCTTTTTATTTGATGGACCCGCAGTTGAAAGTTGTGGCTTCACGCAGTCACCGTGATGAAGAAACAGACAAGATCATTAGCAAGCTCAACCAGGCTGAGATTGTGTCAACCGGTAGTTCACTCAAATTTTTGTTGATCGCTGAAGGCAAAGCTCATTTTTATCCACGCCTTGCCCCAACGATGGAATGGGATACTGCTGCTGCACAATGTATTCTTGAGGAAGCGGGTGGGACAGTAGCAAGGTATGATACCTTGCTACCGCTTATTTACAATAAGGATTCTTTGCTTAATCCGAATTTTCTTGCCTTCGGTGCTTTGCTCAATCCTGAGTCACTGGAAAGTTTATTCTATTAAATAAATTTTGCCGCCATCCAAATTATAACCAATACTTACTCACTTTCCTTGTTACTTTTTTTTCGGAAAAAGTAACCAAAACCTCGTCGCTCTAAAACTCGTTTAGTCATTCAAGCGATTGTATATCACCAGGTTTGCTTGCGCGCTTATTCGTTTTTCAATTCAATTTCTTTTCAGAAGTTATGTGCCAAAAGAAATATGTTTGCAACTGAAATTGTCAAAAGATCACTCGGACAGTTTAGAGCGACTGAACTTCACAAGTCGAAATGAAAAACAAGATTCATTTGTAGGCGCAAAATGCAGGTTTAAGCGAAAACGATCTGGCGAGCAAGCAAGCCGAACACCACACAATTGCCGAATTATAGGGGGAGTTTTTGGGTCGCGAAGTCCTTTGGTTTGGTGAACTTACGTCAACGGATAAGTACCGGCAAGTCGAACCATAGATACTTTGGATGCTGAGCTGTAGCCCGGGGATGTGCATGGCTGGTCGAAGCATTGGCAATGAAAAAAGTAAAAGAAACAACATATTAAGATTTTTTGGCATATGTTTTGCTCTTTGTCGGTAACGCTTTTCAGACAACTGACATATGAAAGTATTGCCAAACCTAATGGTGGCAGGCATTTTCCTCCTTTTCCTGTGGACTTGCTCGCCAAAACCTTACAATCCGATCGTGGTAAGGCCTGCCTCCTGTTCTGATGATGTACAGTTTGCCGAAAGCCCAACGCTGGGCCATCTGCTGGAATTTGCCGATAAAATGCATAAGCCGGTTTTCATCGACTTCTATTCTCCATGGATCGAGTCGTGCACCAGAATGGATCAACAGGTATTTACACAGGACATGCTGGCCCATTATTTCAACACGCATTTCATTAATTATAAGGTAAATGTAGGTGGCGCTCCTCCCGGTCCGCAACTGGCAGACATGTATGGCGTGACGATATTCCCCACATTAATCTTTGTGGATGGTAAAGGAAAAATCATGATGCGTCATGAGGGACCAGCTACAGCTTCTCAATTACTGGACATGGCAACCTATTTGCATGATTCGGTTAAGGATGAAATGATCTCTGCCAGTTCGGAAGATTAATTTTCTGCAGCTCCGGTTTCATCATCTATCGATGTAGATGCATCGGTATTGTTTGCCAGGATCTTCTTTGCAGCAGCCGGACCAACGACTTTGATCAGTTCTTCTTCTGAAGCCAGTTTCATTTTTTTGACGGAGCCGAAATGTTTCAGCAATTTTTCTGCCGTCTTCTCCCCTACTCCTTTGATGCCCGTTAATTCTGTTGTGGTAAATTTTTTGCTTCGCGTATTCCGGTGAAAAGTGATGGCGAACCGATGTGCTTCATTCCTGATTTGCTGGATCAATCTCAGTGATTCCGATTTCTTATCAATGTAGAGTGGAATAGAATCGCCCGGGAAATAGATCTCTTCAAGTTTTTTCGCAATACCGATCACTGTCACCTGTTCCCTGATACCGACGATAGAAATTGCTTCCATAGCTGCGCTGAGTTGGCCTTTACCACCATCTATGATGATGAGGTCCGGAAGTTTTTGATTCTCTTCCAGCATTCGCTTATAACGACGTTCGACAACTTCGCGCATCGATGCAAAATCATCCGGTCCTTCAACTGTCTTCACATGAAAATGCCTGTAATCTCTTTTAGCCGGCTTGGCATGACGGAATACAACGCATGCCGCTACAGGATTTGAGCCCTGGATATTACTATTGTCAAAACATTCGATGTGATCAGGAAGATTCTTCATCCGCAAATCCTTTTGAAGGGTACCGAGGATCCGTTCTGCGGGAGTTTGTTTGATATTATTCATCTTCTCCCGTTGTTTCTGCAACAGAAAGTAACGCACATTTTTGAGTGAGAGATCCAACAGCTCTTTTTTCTCACCCCGTTGGGGAACAGTCTGAATAATTCCCTGCTCGACGAGTTGAACCTTCTGTGGGACTACGATCTCTTCGGTGATGCTGTTAAATTTTTCACGAAGGCGATCGATGGTAAAAGCCAGTAATTCTC
This sequence comes from Saprospiraceae bacterium, assembly GCA_031392195.1. Classification (GTDB taxonomy): domain Bacteria; phylum Bacteroidota; class Bacteroidia; order Chitinophagales; family Saprospiraceae; genus Opimibacter. The sequence continues at coordinate 4,058 of JANMVA010000067.1, forward strand.
CTTCGTCTTCATTCAGATTCTTTTGCAATTCCTGCGTGTAGCTATTGATGATGGCCCCTTGTGCTACTTTAAGGAAATTGACATAGGCATGCGTCTCATCGGTTGCAATACTAAATACATCGAGATCCCGATCCAGGTGGCTCACTACTGTAGATCTGGCCTGATAGTCTTCGAACAGGGTAAGCTTCTCTTTAATTTGTTGTGCTTTTTCAAATTCCATTTCAAAAGCAAGCTTATCCATCTGATTTTTCAAATGCACGATCACACCTCTGAAATTTCCTTTGAGGATATTTCTGACCTGTTCAATCCGGGCATTGTATGTCTCTTCCGATTCAAGTCCTTCGCAGGGGCCCAGGCAATTCTTGATATGGAATTCAAGGCACACTTTAAATTTTCCTGCTGCGATGTTTTGAGGGTTGAGATTCAGCGTACAAGTGCGAAGCGGAAATAATTTCTTTACGATGTCGAGAATTTCCTTGACTTTGGCTTTCGAAGTATACGGACCGAAATAAGTAGAACCATCACGGATCACTTTACGTGTCAAAAAAACACGGGGAAATCTTTCACTCTTGATACAGATAAAGGAATATGATTTATCATCCTTGAGATTGACATTGTATCTCGGCTGGATTTGTTTGATCAGGGTATTCTCGAGCAACAATGCATCCTGTTCGCTTTCGACAATGGTGTACTCAAAGTGATGTGAGTGTTTGACCATCGTGAGGGTCTTGAAGTATTGATTCTTCTTTTCCCCGAAATAAGAGGAGAGACGGTGGCGAAGATTTTTTGCCTTGCCGACATAGATCACTTTCCCTTCGGCATTTATAAATCTGAAAACACCTGGCTGTTTCGGAATAGAAGATGCAAGCGCCTTGTACTCATCAAGCGTCATATATCCGTGTCTTCATCTGCAATCATTCCTTTCAATAAAAATTCAGCAGCGGCCGGATTGGTGGCCAATGGAATATTATGCACATCACACATGCGCATGAGCATTTGTACATCAGGCTCATGCGGATGGCGATAAAGAGGATCTCTGAAGAAGAAAACAAAGTCCAGTTCATTCGTCGCTACTTTGGCTGCAATCTGGGCATCGCCGCCTACCGGTCCTGAGAGAAATTTAGTCACTTTAAACCCTGCTTTCTCCAGGAACAGGCCGGTCGTAGAAGTTGCGAAAAGTTCTGCATTTGCAAAGAGGTCTTTATTCTTTAGTACAAAAGAAACCATATCCGCCTTTTTACCATCGTGGGCTATCATTGCAATCCGTATCATAGGTATAAATATTTCTATTTTGCATGACAAAGTTGATTAAAAATAAAATTGTACCGCATTTATGTTTATCCCTTCCCTTCTGAAAACGTCCATCAGCCTCATAATCATTCATTCCTTTGTTCAAATTGGCGCATATGGTCAGGAAATAAATCTGAAAACGCTCGAACACAGCGATTTTCTTATCTGGAAAACCATCCAGGATCAGCAAATTTCAGCCAATGGAGATTTAGTCTCTTATCGGCTGGTGCCGGGCGAAGGTGATCCATCGCTAATGATCCATTCCATAGTGGATAGTTCCGTGCAGCGTTTCGACAGGGTGAGCAGATCGAATATGGATTATACTGGAAAATTTATCTATGGCCTCATTACTCCGTACAGGGATACATTGCGTGAGAAAGAGCGTAAAAAAATTGACAAGAAAAAATGGCCGGCCGATACTTTATTTATTTATCAACCTGAAACCCGCATCACGCAGCAAATACCTTTTGCCACCAATTATAAATCCCCGACCAAATATGGTGACTGGATTGCTTACACTGTAAAAAAGGATGCTTTTCCTGTCGATACTGCCAAGGATAAAAAAAATAAAAAAGATATCGTTCATCTCATTGTGCGACAACTATCTACCGGTCAGCAGGACACTTTGCTAAACGTAAAAGAATTTGCCTGGTCAGAAAAGGCACCTGTGCTGATGGCGATTACAGATGCGATGGATTCTACTCAGGCTGCCGGTGTTTATTATTTTCGAAATCATAAATGGGCAACAGTAAAAAAAGCAAAAGGGGAATATTCGAAGCTATCCTTATCACCTGATGGCAACAAAGCTTCTTTCATTGCCAATCACGATACGACGAAAGCATTGATCCCACCTTTTCAGCTTTATTATTATATCCATACAATGGACAGTGCTGCAACGATTGCACAAATGGATTCTTCTTCACTGCCAATTGTGAGTCAGCATGCTGAATTGCAGTGGAGTGATGACAACCGCTATTTGTATTATGGCCGCGCTGAAAAACCTTATGTACGGGATACTACCCTGCTGGAAGATGAATCCGTGAATGTTGAGATCTGGTCAACCGATGATCCTGTATTGTATACCACTCAAAATGTCAACAAGGCTGTGGATGAAAAAAAATCATACCTGCACCTGTATGATACGCAACTGAAAAAACATCAGCCGATAGGTTCTTTGGCATATGATCAGACACGCATGGTGAAAGAAAAAAATAGTCGGTATGTACTGTTGTATACTGACAAACCTTACCAGAAAAGTGTAGCCTGGCTTGGAGATGCAGCGATTGATCTGGCCGTTCTGGATTTACAAACAAGCAAAATCACCCCGATTAAGAAAGGATTACTGACAATTCCGAACTTATCACCTATGGCCAAATATGTCTATGGATATAGTGATGCTGATTCGACATGGTGGACTTATCATATTGAGACAAACAAGTTTTCTTATTTGAATACAAAACGGCTTCCGTTGTTTTACGATGAACTCAATGATGTGCCAGGGTTTCCGAATAATTATGGAGCTGCGGGATGGACTAAAAATGATGAGGCACTGATCATCAATGATCGATATGATCTGTGGAAATGGTCACCGTTAAAATCTGTTGTTCCGGAAAAAATCACTAACGGCCGGACGGAAGAATTAATTCATCGATATATCCGGACAGATCCTGACGTTGAGTTTATTTCAGATACGGAGCCATGGTTGATGCATGTTACGGATGACGACACAAAATCATCTGGTTATACCTGGTATGCACCCACGACAGCTAAAATAGAAACACCTGTCCTGGAACCTTATGAATATTCTCAGCAAGTGACAAAGGCGAGGTTGAATGATTCATATTTATTTAAAAAAGAAAATTTTTCTGTCTTCCCTGATATACGAATGACCAAGGATCGATTCAAAACGAATACACAAATTTCAAATGCCAATCCGCAACAGCAAGAATACAAATGGGGCACGATCCAGCTTTTCAAATGGATGGATTGGGATAGTGTTGAAAGGATCGGCTTGCTGGTAAAGCCTTTTGGTTTTGATACGCTTCATTCGTCGCCATTGATTGTCAATTTTTATGAGCGCTATACAGATGCTCTTCACCATCATCCTACAATAGATCCGCATCGATCAACGATCAATTATGCATTTTATGCAAGCAGGGGGTATGCGATTTTCAATCCTGACATTACGTATGAGATTGGTTTGCCTGGCGAAAGTGCTTATAAGATTGTGATGTCCGGTGTGCAGGCGCTGATGAAGAAGAGGATTGCCGATCCGGAGAACATGGCTTTGCAGGGGCATTCGTGGGGAGGATATCAGATTGCTTATATCGTGACGCGCACTAACATGTTTAAGTGTGCGGAAGCCGGAGCAAGTGTGGTGAATATGACCAGTGCATACGGTGGGATACGTTGGGGAACTGGTCTCAGTAGAATGTTCCAATATGAATTGGCTCAAAGTCGGATTGGTCGCACATTGTGGGAGGATCCGCAGCGATATA
>JANMVA010000078.1:0-4849 GCA_031392195.1 Saprospiraceae bacterium
GGTGGCCCTGAAAAAGACCCACGTCAGGGTGATCAGGAAGAATGTAAACAACGCATAAATAAATGCAGCTGACCTGTTATCAGAAAACGTGAACCCGGCGGTTGACACTGCAGGACGATTGGTTGCCCGCGCCCACTGATCACGCAGAAATTTTTCAACCCACAAATACAATCCATGCAACCCGCCCCAGGCTACAAATGTCCAGCTTGCTCCATGCCACAACCCACCTAATAGCATCGTCAGCATGAGATTGATGTATGTGCGTGCTTCTCCCTTTCGATTTCCTCCTAAAGGAATATACAGGTAGTCTCTCAACCAGGTAGATAAGGTGATATGCCACCGTCGCCAGAAATCTGAAAACCCGATCGCACCATACGGATATCGAAAGTTTTCAGGAAGCACAAATCCAAGACACATCGCAGCACCAATGGCACACGTCGAGTATCCTGCAAAATCAAAGAATATCTGTCCTGAAAATGCGAGCACGCCGATCCAGGTATCCACAGTCGCAAGCGGCCCCACGAATCCGAAAACAGCATCAGCTGTACCTGACAACATCGCATCAGCCAATACAACTTTCATAAACAACCCAAGTGACAAAAACAGCAAGCCATCGATCATCTGTTTTGTATTCGCCTTTCGCGGTGTTTCAAATTGCGGTACCAATTGGGGAGGCCTCACAATGGGTCCGGCCACGAGATGTGGAAAGAAAGTAACGAACAATGAAAAATCAAGCATCGATTTGACCGGTTCACTTCGCTTGTGGTACATGTCAATAGTATAGCACAAGGTTGTAAAGGTGTAAAATGAAATACCCGCAGGTAATATGATGTTAGGTTCGGCCGGATGAAAATCGACCCCAATGATATTGACCAGCGAAACAAAATTTTCGAGCAGGAAGCCACCATATTTAAAAAAGATCAGCATCCCCAGGTTGCCGATCAAACTGATGACAAGGAGAAATCTTTTTTTAATGATATTCTCCTGCCTGTACAATGCGCGGCCGACGAAGAAATCTACGACCGTTGCAAGCCAAAGCAATAGAATGAAAGGTGGATTCCATGCTGCATAAAAAATATAGCTAGCCAGCAACAGGTTGATCTTTTTAGCCTTCCAGGAGATCGGAAGATTGTGCAGGATCAGCACGATAATAAAAAAAGCGACGAAAGTATAGGAATTGAATACCATAAGTTGGGATGCTTAAATCTTAAAGGATCAAAGTGTTTTGCCTTGCGGAAATTTCCAATGAATATCAGTCTGCAGGATGTTGACAAAATGTTTCGTAAAATCAATAGCATCATCCGGAGATAAATGCGAAAACTCAGGACACTGATATGAGCTGATAGCCGGATAGTCGGCGAAATGAATGCCTTTACAATTTGTCTCTTTTAGCAATCGATCCCAATACTTTTCTCTGGGAAATCCTTTTTGTTCACCTCCCCAGAAAGGACCGCTGGATGGTGTCCGAACAAAAACAACTTCGCCTCCTCTTGCTTTTATTTTGTCAACCGATGATTTGACTACCTGCATAATCGAATCTAGTGGTGGTCCCGAAACCGGAGGAAACCTGTTAGCCCTGCTGAATCCACCCCACACATTTTGCTGATGTTTCCATTGGTTGGTGTCCGCCATAAATTCTTTCCCCAGAAAATCCTGCCGGTTGAATTTCGTTCTTCCAAAATCGCGCGCAAAAATCGGGAATGCAAAAACACCGGGCCTGTTTGGAATCTGGAGCTTATCGAGCATGGCATTCAGTGAAAATGCATCTTTATCGAGAAAGACGAAGGTTGATTCAAGTGGTTTATTGAGGACAAAGCTTGCCCGCTGTGAAGGAGTAATTTCATCATAATATTTAATGCCTTCATTTGGTCGTGTGAAATTCTGTGGCGCGAGCGAAAAAAATAAACCTTCCGTCACATCGACCACAAGTTTTCCTTTGAATTCAGGATCATTGGCCAGATTTTCAAGAACAGGCCTGGGTGTGCTTCCAACGCAGGCAAGCTGAATAGCTTCTTCTCCTGTCAGGCTCTTCCATGTATCTATATCGAGATCAAACTTGATACGTGATGAACCGATGAATACCGTCGACTGATCTTTGGGTTCATATATACCCGCGCGATGATGCGCGAACAGTGGCCCGCCATCATCGAAGCCTGTTTCAAATCCTGTACTGCGGATATACAATTCCCACCCTGCCAGAAATACAACGACCAGAATGACAGTGAGCAGCGCGGTTTTTTTGAGTGTTAGAGGTGACATAAGTTTATGATATAGTTACATGTTTTGGGTATTCCGGAATTTCCATCCGTATGCATCTTTCAGGATTCGAATAAAATGATGTGTATAATCAATGGCGTCTTCAGGAGTGAGGTGTGAATCCTCGGGACATATATAATGATCCGTAGCGGGGTCATCTTTAAAATGGATACCGGGACATGCGGTATGTGTCAGCAGACGGTCCCAGTATTTTTCACGCGGGTACTTCACCTGGTCAGCTTTCCAATAATCACCACTTGATGGCGTGCGGACGAACAGGACATGGCCTCCTTTTGCTTTGATTTTATCGGCTGCAATCTTCACCGTATCTAGTAGTGAGTCCAATGCTGCACCATGCATGGCAGAGTCTGTTTCAAAACTGGCAAAGAATTTCCAGATATCCTGCATCACTTTTTGCTTTTGTGTATCAGACACAAAAGATGACTGCATATAACACTGACGCTCAAACTTGTTCCGTTCGAAATCACGTGGAAATATGGGTTCCATAAAAACACCCGGGCGGCTCTTAATTTCCAGATGATCCAGCATTGCATTAAGTGACAAATATCCTTTGTCGAGAAAGACAAAAGTGCTTTCGAGAGGTTTATTCAGTACAAAGCTCACATGCTGCGATGGTGTTTGTTCTTTGTAGTAGTCTAAATACTTACGAGGACTAGCACTGCTCCAAGGATAAGTAGAGAAGAAAATGTCTTCTGTCACATCCACGATCACTTTTCCGGTAAAGTCCGGATCATCTGCCAGATCATACAAGACAGGAAGTGGCGAACTGCCCACGCAGGATAACTGGATGGGCACGTCACCTGTGATGGATTCCCATGTCTCGATGTCCAGATCAAATTTAATTCTTGAGGACCCGATAAATATTGTTTTTTGATCAATGGGTCCATACACGCTTGCCCGGTGATGAGACCACAATGGACCTCCGTCGTCAAAACTATGGTCGACACCTTTTTGCCGAAGTGTGAATTCCCATGCCAAAATCGCAACGACCACGAGGGCAATCATCAATAAGGCTGATCTTTTAAGCGTAGGAAGATTCATTATTGGTTTATCATGAGAGGAGAACACTGACGGTTATAAATATCCAAATACTTCATCATCTGTGCAATTGTTTCCAAATTATGTCAGGTATTCGTCCCCCTTCTAATCTAAAAATAAACCCCCTGTTTGTAGCAAGGGGTTTGAGGGACTAATTTGTAAAAAAGGGGGACTATATTTTTCGTTTGAGGTTGATCTCCATCATTTTTTCTTCCGCTCCCGCTATTGTTCCGAACATTGTGGTTACTTGAGTATTGTCATCGACAAATTTCACTTCCTGCCGGATGCTCATATCCGATCCATCCATGGGATTGGTCTGTGTTCCTTTCAGATGTAGTGTTTTGGAGGCTTCATCCCAGTCGCCGGTCATAATGAGGATGCCCGATCCCATGTTGTCGATCCATGTAGTGACAAATTTCTTTTTAGAATTATCATATCCGAGTATGCTTTGACCTTCAAAAGGCATCCCCATCATGGTGCCTTTGAAAGTTCCAATCTGGTAAAGGCCGTTATAGGTAGTGGTATTTGTCGATGTAGCATTCCACTTGACAGGTGGTTTGTCTTTATCCATCCAGGCTGTCACTTCGCCGGTCCAGGTGCCATTCTGTTTAGCCATCCATTTGTGCATATCACCCGGTGTATAGAAATCCACCCAGGCTTTCATGATGGCGGCTGAATCGTATTCTATTGGTGGAGTATTCGCGGCCACCGTATCCGTGGCTGAAGTATCTTGTGATACATTGACGTCGACAGAGTCGGTCTTGGGATTCTTACAGGCAAATAAAAATAGAAGTCCCAGGGCAAGGAGGGTAGTTGGTTTCATATCCTTTCTGATTAGATATTAAAAATACAATTATAACATTGATGATATCACTATCGACAATGACATTTTTTTAAAAAAAATGCAGAAAGAAATTTAGCCTGCCACAGCTACCGTCTGAGGATTGAGTTCGACAATCCGGTTGACACGCTCTTTTAGCAATTCAATGGCCTCCTCCTGGCTGCTGAATGTATTGTCCAGATTGACCAGGTTCTCAGCGAGCCTCTGGTAATTCTTGGTCATCAGCCAGAAAAAGATATGCAGGTAATGCACCCCATCAAAAATGAACGTCTTGTGTTTTTTGAAATTTTCTTTATTCTTTAAAAACGTTGCGGGAATATCGGTGTAATGCAAAGCCGGATTTAAATGATGGATCGAATGGTACCCATCATTCCAGCAATTCTGGTTGTACACATTATTGATACAATTGTAGACGCTGCTGAAATGACAATCGGGATCTTCTTTGTTGAGAAAAGAGTGCTGCGTCCAGTTGCCCATCATCATGATCAGCCTGGCATAGATCACCGGGACGATGAAGATCATCAGCGTGGCTTTGAAATTGATCAGGCATAGCAAAACACAAACCGCGTAGAAAGTAAATTCACCCACGGTCAGACGCATGTATAGCTTCTTTTTGTTGCGCCGAAAAAAATACATGAAGGTGTCGGCAATTCCAAGGAACAGGAACCGGAAAAAATATTTCAGGAAGTCACC
>JANMVA010000154.1:0-4525 GCA_031392195.1 Saprospiraceae bacterium
CAATTCCTTATTGTAGAGACGCAAGATCTTGCGTCTCTACAATAAGGAATTGAATGAATTATCTTCCCATATGTACCAACAATACAGATATATCCGAGGGCGAAACCCCGCTGATCCTGCTGGCCTGGCCAAGCGTGCGCGGTTTTAACCGTGAAAGTTTTTCACGGGACTCAGCACTGAGTGAACTGATCCTTGAATAATCAAGTGTGTCATGCAGTGTCAATGATTCAAGGCGATTCATCTTATCGACCATTTCCTGTTCGCGCTCGATGTAGCCTTTGTATTTGATGTCGACTTCAGCGAGGCTGATTGTTTCATCATCAAATTCTTTCAATGCAGCACTGAGATCAGGGAGATATGGTAGAATATCCGTGACACTGATGTGTGGCCTGCTCAACAATAAAGAAAGCTTTGCCTTTTGTGATACCGTCGAACTACCGATGGATTCGAGATATGGATTTATCTGATCCGGATCAGCGCTCATGTCCGTTAGGAGCTGATTGATTTTTTGAATTCCTTCCTCTTTTGCTCTGACGCGGATCATGCGGTCTTCCAAACCATGCATGCCAATTGCACTAGCCAATGGAGTTAGCCTGATGTCAGCATTATCCTGACGTAGAAGAATACGATGTTCAGCGCGTGATGTAAACATCCGGTATGGCTCTAGCGTGCCTTTGTTGATCAGATCATCAATCAAGACACCGATATAGGCTTCTGATCTTTTTAAAATAAAAGGTGCTGCTTCATTAATCGCTAAATGTGCATTAAGACCTGCCATCAAACCTTGTGACGCAGCTTCTTCATATCCGGTCGTACCATTGATCTGTCCCGCAAAAAATAAATTTTTGACAAGCCTCGTCTCAAGCGTCGGTGTCAATTGTGTAGGTGGGAAGTAATCATACTCAATTGCATATCCCGGACGGAACATTTTGCAATTTTCAAATCCCGGCACTTTCCGCAATGCTTCATATTGAACTTCTTCAGGAAGAGAGGATGAAAATCCATTCACATACACTTCAACTGTATCCCAACCTTCAGGCTCGACAAAAAGCTGATGTCTTTCTTTATCAGCAAAGCGATCAATTTTATCTTCGATCGAAGGGCAATAACGCGGACCAATGCCCTGAATACGTCCATTGAACATCGGTGAACGATCAAAACCAGTTCGCAATGTATCATGAACCGCTTCAGAAGTATAAGTAATGTGACACGGTCTTTGCTTTAAAAGCTTTGGTGTATCGGTATATGAAAATTTTCCTGCAGGCTCATCACCGGGTTGCAATTCCATGCGATCGTAATCTAGTGAGCGGCCATCGATGCGAGGTGGTGTACCTGTTTTCATCCGGCCGGCTTCGAATCCGAAACTGACAAGTTGTTCAGTGATTCCGGTTGCAGCTTTTTCTCCTGCTCTTCCTCCACCGAATTGTTTTTCACCGATGTGGATGATACCGTTGAGGAATGTTCCATTCGTCAATACAACTGACTTGCCGGGTATCTCAATTCCTAAACTTGTCCGAACTCCGGCGACTCTGCCATCTTTGACCACCAATCCGGTGACCATTTCCTGCCAGAAATCGATCAGTGGATTTGCTTCCAGCATCAATCTCCATTTCTCTGCAAAACGGAGGCGGTCACTTTGCGCGCGGGGACTCCACATGGCAGGACCTTTGGAGCGATTGAGCATCCGGAACTGGATCATGGTATGGTCCGTCACGATGCCGCTATAACCACCCAATGCATCTATCTCCCTGACTATCTGCCCCTTAGCAACTCCACCCATGGCTGGATTACAGCTCATCTGGGCGATCGTGTTCATGTTCATCGTGGCGAGCAGTACGCGACTGCCCATGTTAGCGGCAGCAACTGCGGCTTCACATCCGGCATGACCGGCGCCAACTACGATGACATCATATACTGGAAACATGGGGTGCAAAGATAGTGAAAGGCGGAGGCTAAGGCGAAGACGGAGGCTGGAGGGAAGGCAAATACAAGGTTAATGATAAGGCGAAGGGGGAGGGGGAGGCGGAGGCGGAGGCGAAGGCGAAGGCGAAGGAATTAGAATTGTAGTGGCGGGGCTAGCCCCCGACCAGGTAATAACAAAATGTGAAGGCGAAGTTGAAGGGAGGGTGCCGCCGGCTAGTTTATCATAAAGAACTCCTTGATTTCCAAATTCCAGGATCCTTAGATGTATTGAAAACTGCCCTTATTGTCAAAGAAGACTTGCTTTCATCAATCGTGTAATGGATTATAAAAGGAAATTTTTTCAAAGGAAGACAACGAACATTCTCTTATCGAATTTGAAAAAAAGGGTTGTTGATTAATTGATTTATACTTTTATCTAAATCTTCAAAAAATATTCTTCCTAAGCCAACTTGTTGTTCGTTGTAATATTTAATGGCTTCCTGAACGTCTGCTATTGCTTCTTCCTGAATGAATAACTTAAAATTCATGCATCAAAATTCAAACTGGTTTTAGCATTATTCCACTCAAGTTTGATTGGGTCTTCTTTATTAATTCGGTCCTTAACAATATTCATGTGGTCCTCAGGAATATCATACTTCTGTGATGTCTCGAAACCTAATTGATTCATTAATTCCATGAAAAAACTAAATTTTTTCTCAGGAATTCTTATAATAATTTCTTTCATGATTAAAATGTCTTTTCTAAAATTAAGGGATTATCCACACATAATTTTATCCAGTCAGATAAATCGCCTTATTTATTTTAATTCTTTACTACAGTTCCCCGCACCTCTGCCAGAAAATTCCGCAGATCCTGGAAGGAAACTGTTTTTCCTTTAAAATATTCAAGTGCTTTGGTTGTCTCCTCATCAGATGCTTCCAGGCGAAGCAACATATTATGCAGATGCATGCGCATGTGACCTTTTTGAATTCCGGTCGTCACAAGTGATTTGATCGCAGAAAAATTTTGCATCAATCCCGTTGCTGCAATGATTTGCATTAGTGTTGGTGCATCCGGATTGCCAAGCATCTCTAACGATCTTTTTGCAAGCGGATGAAGTGTCGTCAATCCACCCACAGTACCCACAGCTAATGGAATTTCCAACTCAAACCTGAACATTCCTTTATGAATTGTGCATGTGCTTAAACCTTCATACTTGCCATTGCGATTGGCCCATGCATGACCACACGCTTCCACTGCTCTGAAATCATTCGCAGTCGCGAGTACAACGGCATCGATACCATTGAAGATTCCTTTGTTGTGCGTAGTTGCTCTGTAAGGATCGATATGTGAAATGCGAACCGCTGTGTAAAACCTGCGCGCAAATTCTTCAGGACTCAGACCACCATCCATCTCGCCTAGATCAATCGTCGGACATTCAACCCATGCAATCACTCTGCAATCAGGTGTATAATTTGAAAGAATGGCCATGATCACTTCCGGTGCAGGTACTTCGGTTGACAGATTTTTATCAAACCAGATCGGCAATGCCTGCGCACATGCCTCGAGAACTGAATTGATAAAATTCGCACCCATCGAATCCTTCGTATCCACCTCTACCATCAATTGATAATAACCTGGTTCGCGGTCGGTCATATTGATGAGTGAAATTGCTTTGATGCCCCCACCGCGCTGATCCATGTTGCGCGTGATGTGGCTGCTGACGCCGATGAGATAAGCAGCCAACTCATCTTTGAATGTTGCGAGCAAATCACCATCACCATACCAGAGGAAATGGATCTGACCCGTTTTTATCGTGCCGATGATTTTTGTTTGTATGCCACCTCTGTCCAACCAGAATTTTGCACCACTCGCAGCAGCAGCTACAACTGAACTTTCTTCAGTGACCATAGGGACACAATACTCTGTGCCATTGATGAGAAAATTAGGTGCGATGCCAAGTGGAAGCGGATAGTTGCTGATCGTGTTTTCACTGAAGCCATCCAATATCTTTTGCTGCTCTTCATTGACAAGCAGGTAGCTGGCCAATTCGCGTTTGACTGTCTCCGGATCCTTGAAAAAATTTTCAACGAGCCATTTGATCTTGCCCATTTTCGAAAGCTTCGAAAAACCCGATATCGTTTTCTTTCCCATCCTGCTATTTCACTTTCAGATATGCGTTCGCTAATTGTAATCCTTTTATCTGCTGACCGATAAATGCATCCAGTGCCTCCTGGCTTTCCTGCGCAAATTTCAAAAATGCACTCGCCTGACCGTAAATAGATGGCACATTCAATTTTTTAGTCCAGTAATAACCATCCAGGAAATCTTTCACACCACCTGAAACAATGATTTGCCTGCATTTGATTTCTCCGCTATGGCCTATTGACATCTTGTTGATCCATGATATCATTTCGCTGATCGAATGGCCGATGTGCGTGATGACATCAAAATGATCATTGTGCGTTTTAGTGCCCCGAAGCAATTCAAGCTTTGAAAAATTAGTACCTCCGTGTGCGGCCAGTTCAAGTGCAGCTACCGGTAATTTCAAAACAGCTTCAATACTCTCCATACCCATGCCCTGACCTACCTCCTTGACAATGATCGGAAAGGAAACTTCATC
>JANMVA010000171.1:0-3944 GCA_031392195.1 Saprospiraceae bacterium
GAGTGTATCAACATCCTGTGGAAACTCCTCAATAGCTTCCATATAAGTATCGAGCTCATAGTTCAGACAACACTTCAGTCGTCCGCACTGACCCGAAAGTTTTGCCTGGTTGATTGAGAGATTCTGATAGCGTGCAGCATGTGTGTTGACCGATTTAAAATCCGTCAACCATGTTGAACAACAAAGCTCTCTTCCACACGAACCAATACCACCGATGCGTCCTGACTCTTGCCTGGCACCAATCTGGCGCATTTCAATTTTTACCTGGAACTCTTTTGCATACAATCTCACTAACTCTCTGAAGTCAACACGACCTTCGGCCGTATAGTAAAAGGTCGCCTTCCTCCCATCACCTCTGTATTCAACATCACATACTTTCATATCCAGGCCCAGCGTAGTGGAAATAGCCCTGGCTCTGATCATCGAATTTTTCTCTAATGATCTATACTCATTGAGTCGCTCGATATCCCGGTCATTTGCAATACGGATGACCGGATTCGTGACAGATTGTTCTTTCGTATGTTTCTTCTTTAACTGCAATCGGACCAATTCACCACAAAGAGAGACCTCACCCACATCATAACCATTTCCGGTATCGACTACGACGAGGTCTTTTGTTTGTGCTGGATGATGCGCATGGTTGCGGAAAAATTCTTTGCGCGCACCTTTTTTAAAGCTAAGCTCAATGATATCTGTACCGGTCGGGTCCTCGTAATCGTATACCGCAAGCCAGTCGTATGTATTCATTTTATTGCAGCCTCCGGTTGCACAATGTCCATTGTTCTGGCATCCGCCCGGCGCACCGCTACTACAAGTTGCACAAGCCATAATTTAATGATTGATATGCTGAAGGCGATGTGTTGCCAATTGATTTTTAATCGCAATGGCCATACTCAGCCATAATAATTTTGTATTGGCATTCCGGCTGATCTTATCATGACCGGATTGCAGTGATTGAATGACACCATGCCATCCGGATGGATGAAAATGCTCATTCATGTAACGTATCATCTCTCTGCCGCTTTCTGACTTTGACCTTACGGGTGTATTGTCTTTTAGTATTTCTCGAATGGTCGAAATGGCAAATAATGCAAATTGCTTCTGCTCTTCCTTTTCCTGCCCACCCATTTTAGTTGCCCAGGCTGCCATCTCATTTCCTCGTTTAGCCAATAAGGTTCTAAACCAGGACGTCATTTCTTCACGGAAATTCAACATGGAGTTTTGAGCAAGTGCAAGTGCTTTGCCCATATCATTCCCACACTGCTCAGCAATTCGCTCTGCAGTCGATTCATTGACTTTATATTCATTCACCAAGAGCCTTGAGATGTGTTGATTTTCCATCGGAGCAAAATATACCTGCATGCAACGCGAGCGAATAGTCGGCAGGATATGCTCTCGCTGATTCGTGACCAGGATAAAATATGTCTGTTCAGGTGGCTCTTCAATCAATTTCAATAACCTGTTCCCTTCCTTCGTGAGAAACTGTGCCATCCAGATGATCAGCACTTTATTTCCACCTTCAAAGGATTGAAGACATAATTCTGCCGTGACATGCTGAATGTCTTCTTTATGAATATCAACCTGTTTTCCTTCGACATCGCAAAACTGGGTCCACTGAAAAACATTCATCCATGGATTTATCGTCAGGGCTTCTCTCCAATGATCCAGAAATTCAGTGGTGATTGATTTCGAACCTGCAAGTGGTACAAGGAAATGAATATCCGGGTGGATACATTTTTGGGCTCTGTTGCAGGAAGGACATTTTCTGCAAGCTTTCCCTTCTTTTGGCGAGGTACAAAGTATGTCGTTTGCTAATGAAAAGGCACCGGGTAAAATGCCGGATCCGGGGTCGCCATAGATTAAGGTCGCATGAGGCAATCGATCCTGTTGCAGGATGGAATCCCATTGTTGTCGGATAGCCGGTTGACCAAAATCATCTAACAGTCTCATGCCTGACGTGTGTCAGGTGGACTCAATCCAGTTTATAATTTCATCATCGAGGGGTGATGTCTCCGGAGAAAAAACATGCTGCAATTTCCCTTCCGGGCTCAGCGCAAATTTTTGAAAATTCCAGCTCACCTCATTATCGGATTCTCCGTTTTTTGTTTTGTCAGTCAGCCATTGATATAATGGATGGACCGGTGCGGACCGAATATTTATTTTTTTACTCAATGGAAATGTGACCTGGAACATCGTCTGGCAAAAAGACAAGATTTTCTCTTCGCTGTCCGGTTCCTGGTTACCGAAATCATTGCTAGGGCAGCCAATGATAGATAGTGATTCATTATAGTGCCTGTACAATTCTTCCAGTTGTTCATATTGCGGAGTATAATCACATTCTGAAGCAACATTGACGATCAGAAGTTTTTTCCCCCGGAACTGATCTAACCTAAGTTCCTTTCCATTGATGCCCTCGATGCTGATATTGTGGATCGATGCCACCAATTCAATTGTTTATGAATGTGTGAAATTAATCAAATAATGTCCTGCTCATCCCGATTCATCAGCAGTGCTACATTTTTGTGTGGAAAAGTACCTGGAGGCTCTGACATTCAACGAGTTATTTCAGTGTGGCACACCTAGGTGTGCCACACCTAAGTGTGCCACACCCGATTTGGAGGTCTGTTGTCGTACCTTTAGCTTCTAAATGCCTGATTATCATGATTTACCGTTTCGGTGATTTTATTCCGGTGATCGACCCTTCTTCATTCATTCATCCGTTAGCGGCGGTCACTGGGAATGTGATCATAGGCAAGAATGTCTACGTAGGTCCCGGAGCTGCCATCCGGGGAGATTGGGGCGGAATCATTATTGAGGATGGGTGCAATGTCCAGGAAAGCTGTACGATCCATATGTTTCCCGGTATCACGGTTACTCTGGAGGAAGGCTCCCATATTGGCCATGGTGCCATCATCCATGGGGCACGGATTGGTAGAAATTGCCTGATTGGTATGAATGCTGTAGTGTTGGATGAGGTGGAACTCGGTGATGAGTGCATTATTGGCGCATTGACTTTGGTAAAAGCAAGAGAGAAAATTCCCGCCCGTAGTCTGGTCGTCGGAAATCCCGGAAAGATCCTGAGGGAGGTGACTGATGAAATGATGATCTGGAAGACCGAAGGGACAGCCATTTATCAAAATCTGCCAGCGGATTATTTTAATTCGCTCAAGCCGGTTCTACCAATGCAGCATTCAGATCAGAGCTCAATAAATCCTTCAATGCAAAGAACTTATAGCCCCTGGAAGTCCGGATCAAGTGACTAGTGCAAGGTGCGCGTCTTTTGAGGTAGGACTAAATCCTTAATTTGCAGCCTCTTTCGATATGAAATGTTTTATTCCTGACTTATGAGAGTATCTCTTTTTTCCTTATTTCTTCTTTTCTGTCTTTTTTCAACCTCAGTCTGGTCACAGAACAATCTGAATATGATCCTCCAGGACAGCCTTGACTATTCGATGACTGTCAATGATCTCAATGGTTGGGTAGCCCAGGATGGCAGTGAATATGCCTTGGTTTGCATCCAGAATGGTGTATCCATCGTCGATATTGATAGCGACACGATCAGGGAAGTGGTTTTTGTCCCGGGGGTATCCAATACCTGGAGGGATATCAACACTTTCGGCCACTATGCATATGTAGTCTCTGAAGCGCATATCGGTCTCCAGATCATCGACCTCCAATATTTACCGGATTCAGTTCAGACTTATGTCTGGATGGATAGTCTTCCGACAAGCAATGGACCAAAACCTTTTCTCAAAGCCCATACTTTGTTTATTGATGAATTCGGCCTAGCCTATCTCAATGGCACGAATGTCAACAGCGGCGGTGTAGTCATTATCGATGTCAAAAACAACCCGACAGATCCTGATTTCCTCGGTTATGCTCCACCTATCTATTCACACGATGTATATGCACGCGACAGCATTTTATACAGCGCAGAAATTTAT
>JANMVA010000173.1:0-11376 GCA_031392195.1 Saprospiraceae bacterium
GATTTGGAGCAGCCCATCACCTGAATAAAAAAACCCATCCTTATCCCTAAACCACCTGCCCAATGCCGGATTAGGGAGTTGTGCAATCGGCACTTCTTCACCTTCAAAACGAAATCCTTTTTTCACCTGGCCTGCAATAGAAGATTCATCCGAAAAGGACATCGGGATCACTCGCCTGATATTCAGCAGGCTGGCGGTTACCTCATACTGTATCATCGCTCTTCAGTTCTGCTTGTACTTCCAGGGGAACAGGAATATGATTAGCAACCACATCCAGCGATAAATCCCAATTAGCTGATGCTATTTGCTCTTTAAAGCATCTGGTTCTGTATGTTGTTTTCTTTAGCAGCCCGCCTTTATCTGTCAACCATTGATGCCTTGTATCTACGTACTGCCTTATCCATATCTTTTCAATACCTCCATTAGAAGGAACCGCTTCTTCAAATTTCTGCCTCAAATCATTCCGGATACTTCCCGAATGTATATAGCTGTCATAAATGACAAGTAAGCTAAGCGGCCATGTGAATCCATTTTCCTTAAACCAACCATATGCCCGTTGGTAATACCGTTTGTCAAAAAATTCATCCTGGCATATGCGCATGAGCGGATCATGTTTACCCGCTTTTTCGAGCGTGCTGCAAAAAACAAGATCATCCGACAAACTGGGCTTTATACCAATTTTTGAAATATAAGGCTTCAATTCATTTGCATAAATACCTGGCCGATCAACATAATCCCGGATCAGGGATTTTAATAATCCAAACTCTGTTGTCTGTGAACGGCCATAAGTAACCTGCACAATGAAATTCTTTGTCTCAGGATCTTTATAATCAGCGTGCCTGGCAATGAGATGATATTTGCCATCGGGCGTTCCTGTTTCAAATACATTTACGATCCGTTCAATCTTTCGCTTCACCGCCGGAGTGATCTTATTGACTGCGACGGGAGGCAGCACCAAAGGCATCACTTCGATGCCACCACTCCAATAGAAATGTCCATTCCGGTCTTTGTACCATCTATCGGGATGCGGATTTAAAGGTGGCATTACTTCTTCTCCCAAAAATGTATAATCCTTTTCTACAACTCCAATTATGTTGCTTGCATCGGGCAACCTGACCGGAATTTCTAACCGCTTGTTGAGCTTTTTGACTTTGACGCGCAAGGTGATCATCGCTATCCTACTGCGGCCTCCTCTCCGGGTTGAGTGCTGACCTGAATATTGACGGGCTGTGCCACAGGCGATTGATTAGACGGTGTCGCTGCATCGCTACCCTCTTTCTTACCTGTACCTCGGATCTTGGTGAATTTATTCAATAAGTCAAACCAGAATGGTGCGCCGAGGCAAATGGCAAAAGCGGTGATAAAGAGGCCAATAATCTTCCTCACATTTCCACATTCAGAGATAATATAACAGATCTTCGTGCCTCTTCGGGAAAGCATAATATCCAGGATGGCCTTATTTTTTTCTGGATTTTTCCATAAAGCAGTATCAAGCCCGATAGTGTCCCGCAATTCTTTTTTATAATATCTGAGAATGAGTTTTAGGCTATCATTCTTTCTTCCATAATCACCCCAACCCAATCCAATGATATCGTTTGGGGTTTTGAGGGAAGCGATTTCATTCTTTACTGTGTCTATGGCTTTATTGAGCCTGGCGATGTATTCCTTAGCAGTTTCAGAGGTGTCCAGTACGAGTGTTCGGTTTGGAGTATCTATCTTCAGTTGTGGATGCTCTTTTAATTTTTCTTTTTCTTTCAATGCATAATCCAGAAGTAACATCCTCGCTTCCGGATCTTCATTCAGACGGGATGAAATCATGATCGAATCGACGTTGAAGACAACAGCCATTACAATACCTATCACAAACAGTATAGCCTGACTTTGACGCTTGTACCATCCGGAGGCCCGGTTCATTGTATTGTCAAACCACTCCTCCGATTTTTTCACAAATCCTTCCAGCGTAAAGAGACCCTCCTTGATCTGCAGGGCCAGTAACTGACTGGTTTCCTTATCAATAATCGAACCTTCAGGTGCAACACCCAGGTGTTTGTAATGATATTGATAGAAATCAATGATCTCTTTGATCTTGACTAAAATACCGGCGTATGCCAGGTCAACTGTAATGCTCTCACGGGTCTGACCAGGTATTTTCTGAAGAAGTTTTATCTCGATGATGTCATTCAACCGCCGGTCAAATTCCTTACCCAGCAATTCAGTAATGACTACAGAAAAATTTTTATTTGGAATATAGGAGGGCAATTTGAAGAGCCCGCTCGCCCCATAGCTTTTGATGAGGGGATGCTCATAAAACCAGTCACCAATTTTCTTTGTCGAGTTTGGTTTCTCAGGTCGTCCGGTTATGAAGAATAAAAATTCGGAGATGAAAGCGAGAAATCCGCGTCCGATACTGACGAAGGGAGCATGCTTTTTTGTTTCAGCCAGCATTCTGTCACGAATAGCAATCTTGAGCATACGCGCGCGGAGACTGAATAAGGTCGCGATGACTTCATTGATCGAAGTCGCTAAAAGGCTATAAACTAAAAAAATAAAAATGAGGCCTATGGCCACGTCGAGTAGGGCAAAATTGAACATAACAATTCAAGTTGGTATTCAAAAAAAAGCTTACAACGAACAGGTTGTTAAAAAATGGATGCTGCCTGTCTTTAAAAAATTAATTCTTCCTGTCAGCAAATAATAATATCAATAATAAAAATTTCTACGCCGACATGGATGGTATGCATCGCTAATATAGCTATAAAAGATATAATTTATCTTTTTGATGAATTATTTTCCTTTGAATTTATACCTGTTCCTGACCATCACCCCATTTTCAAAACTAATGGACGGACGGTCTCTTTTTGGTTTATAGGTTTTGAAAAAGCTACAACCCCAATGACGGCAGTTTTTAGGATAGGAGCTTAGCTGGAGGGAGAACCAGTCAGCGAAAACAAAACCATCTATCACCACGGGTTCGTAATCATTGGCTTTGAAATAATTGATGAGGTCCAGCTTTTGATCGGGTTCATCAATCTTGGCAACTTCCACGAGAAATAATTTATCATCGATCACTTTCCAGGTAGCCTGGTATCCCCTCCAGCAATTGCTGGCCGGGAAATCATAATATTCAAAAGGCCTGACCTGAAAACCGAGTTTTTCGAGTGGAAATGATTTTAGCTTGATCGTATCCTTACCGATGATGAGGATGTCATGAATTTGTTCGGTCGCAGAGGTGAGAGGGATGGCACTAATCAGCATGAACATGATTAATACCGTGCGCTTCATAGTGGTGCTTGCTGGTCTGTCATGTCAGCGAATATAATAAACCAGGAATGAAATACAAAATGATGTGCTAATGTGCTGATGTGCTGATTCCGGTCTTCCTACCCTCCCATCACATTAGCAAATCAGCAGATCAGCATATAAAAAAATCCGTCATCCGGGTAAAACTCTACCTGAATGACGGATTATTTCTAATGCAGAAGTTACTGCTTATTTCATGTCTTTCAACTTGGCTTCGCAAGCCTCAGCATGTGATAAGTGCGTGCGAAGTCCGGGAAGAGCGCCATTGGCCCAGGCTACGATATCCGCATCTGTGCATTCTTTAGCAGCAGATTCAAATTTGTTGATGGCAGTTTTATGTGCTTCCACCATCATATTGCAGTATGCTTTGTCGAATTCCATGCCGGCTGTTTTTTCATTCAGGCGATCATAAGCATTTTGATTATTATCGGTTGGTGCTGTAGGGATGGCGATTGATTTTTTACCTGCAAGACCTGTCACATCAGCCAGCCCCTGCGTGTGGGCATCTTCCATCATCTTACCTAATGCTTTCACTTCGGCATGCGTGCCTTTCTGTTGCGCGAGCTGACCCAGTCGGACTTCTTCCATATTGATCTCGGCCGCTTCGACCATAAATCTTTCATCTCTTTCCCTGGTAGCGTCATCTTTTGGTTTGTTCATATCCTCGGCCACTTCTTCAGGATCTTTTTCCTTGGTTGTTTCTTTGCAGGAAGTGTTGAAGAGTGTTACGGAACAGAGGAGCAGTCCCGTGAGAAATAGTGATTTTAGATTAGAATAGGTCATGATTGTAGAGTTTGGTTGGAAAAATGCTTTAAGGGTGATTAAAGGTTCCTGCTCAATTGATACAGAAATCCCTTAATCTCTTATAGAATTACAATTTTCGACAGGAATTGTTCACAACCGAGTAATCTACTTGCTAAAATTTGGTTACCGTCAACCAATTTCAAAAGCTATTGTTGCCTTTGCCTAAACGAGCAAACTCATGGCTAAAAAGACCACACCTAAAAAATCCTCTTCTCAAAATGCAAAGCAAACTGATCTCGCGAAAAACACAGTGAGTGGTGATAATGAATTCCTGACCACAAATCATGGCCTGCGGATCAACGATGATCAGAATTCATTGAAGGCTGGCGAACGAGGAGCCACCCTCCTGGAAGATTTTCAACTACGGGAGAAGATCACTCATTTTGATCATGAGCGCATTCCGGAGCGGATCGTCCATGCAAGAGGCGCAGCAGCTCATGGATTTTTCGAGGTGCACGAGTCTATGGCCCGGTATACCAAAGCCGGATTTTTGCAGAAACCGGGAACTCGCACACCAGTGTTTGTCCGCTTCAGCACTGTGGCCGGTTCGCGAGGCTCAGCTGATCTGGCCAGAGACGTCAGAGGATTCTCGGTTAAGTTCTATACAGAACAGGGCAACTATGATCTGGTTGGAAACAATATCCCGGTGTTCTTCATCCAGGACGCGATAAAATTTCCAGACCTGATACATGCTGTCAAGCCTGAGCCACACAATGAAATTCCGCAAGCGGCTTCTGCCCATGATACATTTTGGGATTTTGTGTCACTGATGCCGGAGAGCATGCATATGATCATGTGGGCGATGAGTGACCGGGCTATTCCGCGCAGTTATCGGATGATGGAAGGATTTGGAGTGCACACATTTAGATTTGTCAATGAGAATAATAAATCTGTATTTGTCAAATTCCACTGGAAGCCTGTCCTGGGTGTTCATTCAGTGGCATGGGATGAAGCTCAAAAAATTAACGGTAAGGATCCTGATTTTCACAGAAGAGATCTGTGGGAGGCAATCGAAAGCGGCAATTTTCCCGAATGGAATTTTGGTGTGCAGATCGTTGAAGAAAAAGATGAGCACAAATTCGATTTTGATCTGCTCGATCCCACAAAATTAATTCCGGAAGAAATTGTCCCTGTACAGATCATCGGGAAGATGACGCTCAACCGCAATCCGGATAATTTCTTTGCAGAAACAGAACAGGTTGCATTTCATCCCGGCCATATTGTACCCGGAATTGATTTTACCAATGATCCCCTTTTGCAAGGACGATTATTTTCATATACGGATACGCAATTGATTCGCTTGGGCGGACCTAATTTCCATGAGATACCCATCAACAGGCCGGTTGTACCTGTAAGGAATAATCAAAGGGATGGCTTTATGCGTCAGACGATTGACAGAGGACAGTCGAGCTATCATCCTAACACAACAGGAAACGGTTGTCCGTTCCAGGCAGGAGCGATGGAAGGAGGATTTGTTTCTTTTAACGAACGAATCGATGCCCGGAAAGTGCGAGCGCGCAGCCAAAGCTTCTTTGATCACTTCAGCCAGACTACATTGTTTTTCAACAGCCAGAGTGAAGCTGAAAAAAATCACATCGTCAATGCATTGCGTTTTGAACTGGGAAAGTTGGAAAGAGAAGATATACGTGTACGGGTTGTAGGCATGTTGACGCAAATTGATAAAACGCTGGCGGCAAAAGTTGCAGAAGGTTTGGGAATTCCGGTTCCGAAAGGACCTGAGCAACCGATGAACCTGAGCATCCCTGCTGATGGTGATCCGAAAAAATTCCAGCCGCGAAAAGTTAAACCAGAATTGCAGGTTTCTGAAGCACTGAGTATGGCCGATACAGTTAAGGATACAATTCAAACGAGACAAATAGCCGCTCTCGTTGCTGATGGAGTTGATGCAAAAGCTTTGAATAGCATGAAGAAAGCTATTGAAGCAGCAGGTGGCCAGGTAAAATTGATAGCTCCTCGTCTGGGGATGATTAAGACTACTGATGGAAATAAGATTAAAGTAGATCAGAGTTTTCTGACAGCAACTTCGGTTGTATTTGATGCTGTCTATGTGCCAGGTGGCAAGGGCAATCTCGCCGCATTACAGGATGAGGGAGATGCTATTTATTTTGTTGAAGAGGCATACAAGCATTGCAAACCGATTGCGGCAGATAATGAAGGTGTGGATTTTGTAGAAATTACGGCTGTTGGCAGTAAGATATTACCAAAGGGCAGCGTTCAAAATGGCGTCATCTTTAATAAGGCACCAAAAGATTTTATCCGGGCGATTGCGCAACATCGATTTTGGGAAAGGGAGAAGCAGGGGAAGTTTCCGGCGTGAGGCATGGAGCATGGAGCATGGAGCAGGGAGCAGGGAGCATGGAGCATGGAGCATGGAGCATGGAGTAGAAACAACTGTTGACAAT
Organism: Saprospiraceae bacterium; assembly: GCA_031392195.1. GTDB lineage: Bacteria > Bacteroidota > Bacteroidia > Chitinophagales > Saprospiraceae > Opimibacter. The sequence continues at coordinate 6,528 of JANMVA010000173.1, forward strand.
GAGGAAGTAAATACTCAGGCAAGGTTTTTCATTCGGACGATGTCACGAGATTAAGTTTTCTGCATCTAAGATGTTACCAATCTTGTGTACCGATGGGACAATTCAAATTTTCACACGCATTTGTAAAGGCCTGAAAGGCCGTAAGCACATAACAGTGGGTGAAGCCCACTGAAAAAAAGGCGTTTGCACAGCCACTATTCCCTGAGTGCAACGAAGGAGAAATCGGCGAAGCCGGGAAAAAAAGGAAAGAGCATGGATTCGTACCTGCAGCCTATAAGCTGCTTTCCAATGATGTCAAATGGATACAGATTGAGGATATGGGGTTTTAAGTTTGGAAACTTAAAACAACGATAGAGGAAAATTTAAAACAACAATTAATAAATCAGATGTCTAGTGATTTTCTTTTTACAATCTGGCTCACCCTATACACCAGGTAAAGGCACCACAACATCACACCAACCATCACGAAGCCGAGAATATTGAAATGCTCGAGAGGGCTTGTCTTCGTTTGTTGCACCACGACAAGGCCGGCAAACATGGCTGCAAAGCCACCAGCCATTTGCTGAAGGGATGAATTGACGCTCATGTAGGCACCTCTGTCATACGCATCAGGGATAGCAGAATTCAAAGCTGTAGCCGGAACCATCCTGCTCATAATGCCCATGAACATGATCATATTGATGCCGATCACAATCCAGATGGGAACCGGCGTCAGATTAGTGTACACCAGTACCATCGAAATTGCCACGAAAGTGCCGATGGTGAATAATTTAAATTTATCAATCTTGTCACTCAGTCGTCCGATCACCGGCATGATGATGATAGAAGAAATGCCTGTGCAAAAAAAGATGACCGGCAACTGCTCCTGTGAAATGTGCACATTATTGACAATGAAAGCACTGGTAAAGGGCATCAACATAAAACCACCAAGAGATAACATCGCTGTTGCCAAAAACCCGATGCGATAATTTTTCTTTTGGATTGTCTGCCAGAGATGTTGAAGTGCATTCCTGTCATGCTGTAATTTCAAATGGCTGGTCAATGGTTGTAATTTGATGACTACTGCAAGACCGACAAGTGCTGCCAAGCCTGCCACCATATAAAATGTTGAATGCCATCCCCAATTGTTTGCCAGTAATAAACCAATCGGTACACCAAGGATCTGACTACCAGCGAAGGCCATCTGAATAAAGCCCATCACCCGACCTCGTTGCTGTAATGAGAAAATATCCGTTACGATAGCCATCGATATAGAGCTCACTACTCCACCGAAAATACCGGTGACAATACGGGCTAATAATAATGTGTGATAGCTGTAAGCCAATCCACAAAAAACGGTGCCGACGATAAAACCGATGTAGAAAAATAACAAAAGCTTCTTGCGGTCAAACTTATCCGCAAATCCTGCTGTCAAAAAACCCGATATGCCTGCACTGATCGCATATGCTGATACCACAGAACCAAACTGCGATGTACTGATGTCCAGTGATTTCAGGAGCAAATCACCCAGTGGCGAGAGGATCATAAAATCGAGAATGATCGTAAACTGCAAAACCGCCAGCAGCGCGATCACGACTACTTCGTATGCCGTGAAGGGAACCGGATTATCTTTTTGCACCGGAGTATGGATAGCACCTGTAGGTGGATTGTCTTTCATGATCTGATTTTCAGAAATATTAATCCAATTCCTGGCAGTGGTAGCCATTACTGGTGATCAACTGAATGATTTCCTGTGGTGCTATCGAGGGCGACACGATTCGCAATACGCAATCGATGTCTTCATAATCGACATTCCATTTCTCAATCTGATGATGGCTGTCCAGTAAATCACGAATCGCCACTTTATCTACTTCACTTTGAATGTTTGTTTTAAAAACGTGGATGTGGGCAGTATTTTCCATGTCTGAGAAAATTTATGTTATTCGGGTTTTAGGGCTTTGATGACCATCTGGAGCAGGGCTTTCATTTTGGCATCGGTGACTTTATAATTATCAGTCATCATGCTTTTGCCTTGCACATGAAATTTGAGAAGTGAATAAAATGTACCGAAGGCAAGCGACCAGAATATTTCCGGTTCCATTTTTTTCATTTCTCCTCTTTTGATCGCATTCCTCACAAAAGCGATCATATTTTCTTTGAATTCAGATGATTTGACATCCTCGTGATGGATGAGCGGAGAGTTCCGGAACTGCTCGAAAAACTGGAAATAGACCGGATATTCCAGGATGAATTTCATCCGGTTTTTCCATTGCACCCAAAGGCCTTCTTCCAGTATCAATTCCGGGCTGAATTTATCCAGAGCCACCTCCGCAAAAGTATGGTTGACCATGTTGTAGAGGCTATTGAGCAGGTCCTCCCTGTTTTTGTAGTAGATATAAATGGTGGCTGGTGAGACATTGGCTGCCCTGGCGAGCTTCTGCATGCTGAGGCCATCGAAGCCTTCAGCTACGATCATTTCCATTGCCTTTTCCCGGATGGCGGATTCTTTCTGTTCGTCGCGAACTCTCATCGGGGGCAAAGATAAGTGAATGAATGTTCATTTAATAACAATATTGCGCCGGAGCTTCGACAAGATTTACATTGGAATTTGAATGTCTGTTTCGTCTGCCCTTCACTCGAGAATGATATACCTTTCTACGCTCAGCTACCTTTGATTACTGCCTTTCAAATTCAGTTGATTATCATAGTTGGTGAAATCTTGTCGAAGCTCGTCCATTGTTAAATCACAGGTGGCTAAGTGATGGAAGAAAAACCTGCCCTATGGTAAAATCACAGGTGGCTGAGCGTTGGAAGAAAAACCTGCCCTATTGTTAAATCACAGGCGGCTGAGCGTTGGAAGAAAAACCTGCCCTATTGTTAAATCACAGGTGGCTGAGCGTTCGAAGAAAATTCTTCCTCATGTCGAAATCTAAAATTATTTCGAAACAAACCTCATCAATCGAAATCTTGTCGAAGCCCCGGCCCTACGCTGCTTTATTTATTTCCTGATAATCTTCCTTACCGTTTCCCTACGATCATCTGAAATCAATTTCAAATAATAAATACCAGCTGACTGGGATGAGATGTCAATGACATGTCTTGTGTTAAAGACAGAAGTCGAAAATACTTTTTTACCGAGGGTCGTGAAAATTTCAATTCTGATGTTTTTATCAGCGCAGGAGATTTCGAGCTGACCACTAGTGGGATTTGGATATACAGATACGTCTAAGTTTCCGGAAACATCCTCAATGCCAGTCAATGCCGGGGGCGTGATGAAGCTGTAGTAAACATCCTGCCCTCCGCTTAACGTATTTACCCAGGCAAGATGGACACCGCTATTGTTCGATACCATATCGAAATAATCACCCATTTTTGGCTGATTAGGATATCCGATATGCGGATTGAAAGAGTCGGAAAGTTTTTCGTTGGCACTCCATGTATTTCCCTGATCGATCGAATAGGAATAATAAAGTGCGGAACTATCCGAGCCCGGAACATCGCGGGTGTCGAGCCAGATGACATCGATCCTTCCGTTCGGCGCGACTGACATGGTTCCAAACCATTGTGTGTTTGTTGTATCTGTATCATCGTTAATTTTAACCGGAGCTGCATTATTCCAGGAAATGCCACCATCCGTACTCTTGTTAAACATAACATCAGCCGGATCTGAATTAAAATATGGTTTTACAGAACCTACCAAATATACATTATCACGACCGGGACCAATAGAACGATCAACATCGATATAGATTTGTCCGGTAAGGCCGACGGGGTTTATTTTTGTGCTGCCTGTTATAAATCCACCCAAATTAGCAGTTGACCCCTGTGACCAGCTTACACTTTGTGCAGGGTTCTGTGCGTCTGTAGATTTTGCAACCCTTACAGCCGCCGTAAAAGGACTCCGGCCGGCAATATATAATTCACCATTATTTCCAACGGTTTCAGTACCCCACGACAAATCTTCAGGAATTACTGAGCATGTATCAAAACTACTTCCACCATCAGTCGACCGGGTGAAAAAGCCCGGTGGACAATCACTGAAAAAAGCAGTCCAGGAAGAATAAATATTTCCCTCACCAATACCATCGCTGCGATCGATGGTCATCCATTGTTTATCACCACCTCCGATATCAACTCCGTTGCCCCAGTTCATTCCTCCGTCGGTGCTTTTGTGTACAAAGCAGGGTAAACCCCCTGTGGTCGTAGACACCAGGCTATTGTAGTAAAAATTACCGTCATTATCGTAATCGAGAACGGGATCGGATTTAAAAATGCCGGGATTGATGGACCCCGGGAACGTCCATGTTTGTCCGCCGTCGGAACTATAGGCCCAACCAGCCTGACGGAAATTACTGAATACGTTGTCGAATTGTCTCCAGCCCATGACGATTTCATTTTCGTTTAATGGATTCACCGCGAGGTTTGGTTCGTTGGCGGCATCGCCCAGGATATTTTGTTGGCCCGGGCTTACGTTTACCTGGCGGGTCATTATTTCAGTGTTATTTGTTCTTGAATGAAAGCGACTATCATACCTGTATGCGGGGGAAAGTTTTTCATTGTTGAATGCATTAGGAAGGTATGGATCATCCGGTTTTTCATAGAGTTCTTCTTCGTCATTAAAATATTTCTTCGATTGCTGCGCGTCACCTAAAAATGGAAGGAGGAGGGTAGCAATAAGAAATGTAAATACGATTCTATTTTTCATCGTTCTGACACTGACCTGCTTTATCATCTTTTATAATTCCGTTACGATTATGAAAACGGTAAATTTCATAAAGGGCCATGTTACCGAATATGCGGATTGGGCTAAATCCAGAGGAACCTATCATTGAAAGAATTAAATGTCGTCCCAGTGACTAATCTTTGCCCC
>JANMVA010000187.1:0-7736 GCA_031392195.1 Saprospiraceae bacterium
CCGGCCGACGGATATAGTAAGCCTTATCAAATTGCTATCTGGTTGGGCAGCTTATTAATTTCCATCCTTGGTCTTTTTCTGCTTAGAAAAATATTACTTCATTATTTCACAGACGCAAATGTCGGATGGACATTACTGGCACTTGCCCTGGGATCTCATTGGTTTGAATATGCATCCATCAGCAATGGGATGAACCATACATGGTTATTCACATTGCTCTGCGGTTTAATTTTATTTACGATCCGTTTTTATAAAAGCACAAACTGGTCATCAGCCGCAGGTATCGGTCTTTGTCTTGGCCTGGGTGTATTGACCAGACCGACTGAAATTACATGGGTATTTATACCTCTCTTGTGGGGCATCCCGACCATCCGTGATCGATTTGATTTTCTGCTGTTGCATTGGAAAAAATGTTTGCTGGCCGTGTTTATCACAGGTTTCATCATCAGCATCCAAATGATCTATTGGAAATATGCATCAGGTGAATGGATTGTCTACAGCTATGGAGAACAAGGGTTCAATTGGTTAAATCCAAGAATCTGGCGAGGATTGATGGGTGTGAATGTAGGGTGGTGGTTATACACACCGGTGATGTTGCTGGCCATGTTCGGATGGCATCTCTTATACAAAAATCATAAGTCACTATTCTGGCCAACATTTATCACCAGCATACTTGCCATCTACATTACATTAAGTTGGGCACACTGGGAAAGTGGGGGAGGCCTCGGTCAACGAAACCTGATACAGATATATCCATTGCTTGCTTTTCCTTTAATATCCATGATCAGTTGGTTTAATCGTACCAGGACAGGATCACTGATATGGCTTATAATACTTTTAGCCAATATCTATTACACTGGATGGTGGATGCACCAGGCACACAAAGGCGGATTTTTTAAAGCAGGCCAGATGACCACACCTTATTTCTATAGTGTGGTCGGCAAGCTACATCCTGATCCCGATCTGCAAAAGCTACTCGACACTGATGAATACTTCTCCGGTGTTCCAAAGAATGTCAAAATGGTTTATCAGAATGATTTTGATAGCGATTCTCTTCTTCCATGCACGGTAATATTAGCCGATAGTACGAAAGCGGCGTGTCTGAACGCATCTACACAGGCATTAGGTCCATTGACAATACCAATCGATCGTGAATGCAATGAGTGGCTCAGATTTGAAGCACATTTTAATGTGCAATCACGTGAATGGGATGTCTGGAAGTACGCGCAATGGATCGTACAATTTTATGCAGGCGAACAAGTCATCAAGACAAACCTGATCAGAGTACACAGGTTTACACCAGTGGACTATATCGATACGCATGTGTATTTTGATGTGAGGATACCGGAATCAGGTTATGACAAATGCACCATGTCGATCTGGAATGCAGAATCGACCAATACATTACTGGTTGATCACCTGAAAGTGTCTTGTTTTCAGGATTAGCTTGAATCCAGCTAATCCCGATAGCTATCGGGAAAGGGGTGAGACAAAAAAAGAAGACCGATCCTAACCCCCCTGTTTGGACCGGTCTTAATTGAGAAAATCGACATTTGATCATCTCTAATGTTCCTACAAATAGCACATACCTTGCCAATCTTTCACATCCCGCATGATCATACCCGCCATATTGACAGAAATATCCTGGTGGCACAGGTTTTGAATACCCAAGTTTAAATTATTACAACCTATAAATCAAGCAATTATGGCTAAAGGAAATATCACCGTCCAGACAGAGAATATTTTCCCCATCATCAAAAAATTCCTCTATTCGGACCATGAAATTTTTCTCCGTGAGCTGATCTCCAACGCCATCGATGCAACCTCCAAACTGGAAGCCGTAGCTAATGCTGGTGAAATAGAAGGCGAGCTCGGTGATCTCACGATCCACGTCGATGTAGACAAAGCTGCAGGCACCATTACCATACGCGATCGGGGGATCGGGATGACCAAAGCAGAAGTGGAAAAATACCTCAACCAACTCGCCTTTAGCAGCGCTGAAGACTTCATCAAAAAATACCAGGGCAAGAATAATATCATCGGCCACTTTGGTCTCGGCTTCTATTCAGCTTTTATGGTTGCTGATTCAGTGGAAGTCATCACTAAATCCTATAAGAAGACTCCAAAAGCTGTTCAATGGATCTGTGAAGGCAATCCTGAATATGAAATTGAAGAACACGATCGCAAAGACCGCGGGACCGACATCATCCTTCACATCAGTGATGATAGTAAAGAATTTCTGGAGAAGGATCGCATCGAAGCATTACTAAAAAAGTATTGCAGCTTCCTTCCTTACCCGATCCAGTTTGGCATGAAGAAAGATGTTCGCTGGGAAGGTGAGGGTGATAACCGGAAAAAAACAGAAGAAGATGTTCCGAATGTCATCAATGATACGCATCCACTTTGGAAGCAGAAACCCGGTAAACTAAAAGATGAGGACTACCTGAATTTTTACAGGAAACTTTATCCGATGTCAGCTGATCCTATGTTCTGGATCCACCTCAACATCGATTATCCTTTTAACCTGACATGTATCTTGTACTTCCCCAAGATCAGTAACCAGTTTGAAGTGCAGAAGAATAAGATCCATCTGTACAGCAACCAGGTGTATGTGACAGATGAAGTGAAAGAAATCGTTCCTGAGTTTCTCACCTTGTTGCATGGTGTGATTGACAGTCCTGACATTCCATTGAATGTATCGCGAAGTTATCTGCAGAGTGATTCGAACGTAAAAAAGATCACGGGATACATGACGAAGAAAGTGGCCGAACGTTTATCTAAATTATTTAAAGATGATCGCGCCGGCTTTGAACAGAAATGGGATGACATCGGTGTGTTCGTGAAGTATGGTATTATTTCGGATGAAAAGTTTGCGGAGAAAGGGAATGATTTCGCTTTGCTCAAAAACGTGGATGGACAATATTTCACTATTGAAGAATACAAGGAAAAAATAAAAGAAACGCAGACGGACAAATATGATCGCATCGTTGCATTGTACACATCTGCACCTGAACAGCACACATCCTATATCCGGCAGGCCAAAGAGCTGGGCTATGATGTGCTCCATCTCAATCACATCATCGACAATCACTTCATTCAACAACTCGAATACAAGAAAGAGAAAATGACATTCGTCAGGGTTGATTCTGATACACCCGATCACCTGATTCAGAAAGAAGAGAAAAATGAATCTGTACTGAGTGAGAAAGACCAGGAAAAGGTGAAAGAACTTTTTACAGCCCTGATTCCGGGTAAGGAGCACCAGATCATGATACGCCCCTTATCTCCTTCTTCGCATCCGGTGATGATCACGCGTCCGGAATTTATGCGACGCATGCAGGAAATGCAAATGATGCAGGGCATGAGCCAAATGATGGATCAGGATCACTACCAGGTCATCGTCAATGCCAATCATCCCCTGATCGCCGACAAACTGGTCAATATGCGCAGCCAGGAAAAGAAAGAAAAATTTGCCGCTTACCTGCTCCGCTTAGCAAAGTTGAACCAGGGCATGCTGAAGGGAGAAGAGATGTCCTCTTTTATCAATGACAGTATAGAGTTTCTGTCGTAGGTCGATTCTTTAGGTCGTTTCGGCTTACGCTCAACGACCCGCAGATCTTCTTTAAGACAACAGGAGTAACCTCTATGTGCAATGGAGGGATAGGACAATCTTAATCGAGGCAGAAATCTGTTGGTCACTGAGCGTCAGTCGAAGTGACCACCTGTTAGTCGAAGCGACCCAAAATGCAAAAGGGGTCGATTCGTTCAGAATCGACCCCTTTTGGTTTATAAAGACGCTTGGAGTGTATTAATAAACCACCTGACACCAAATTTTTCAACCGAGATATCTCCTTTGTTAAAAGGTGAGACTTTGGGTGTTATGCCGGCCATCAAATCGAAAGCCAGGTGGTACTGGAGGCCAAATATAATATTTTGTAAAACAAATGTCAACTAAAAAATTTTCTCATCCGGTTTACTTTAAATCCGGTTCAGGCAGGCAAATGCCAGGTTCAGGATCTCAGCTATTAATTCTCAAACGGGTCTGAAAAACGGACATCTGCCATATAATCCTCATCTGTCAGGGTGTGAAGGAAGGCAACAATAGCCGATCTTTCATTTTCATTCAGATCAAGCGTAATAGCATCCCCGGTATCCCAGGTAATGAATAGATTGTCCAGGTTAGGAGACTTCTGAATCCCTGTGTTATAGTGGTTTACAACGTCTTCAAGTGTCGCAAAACGCCCGTCATGCATATATGGCGCAGTTAAAGCGACATTCCGGAGAGAGGGGATCTTAAACACTCCAACCAAGGCAGGGTCAAACACACCAAAGCCTACATCTTCGTATTCTTTATCAAGACCTATATCAGCGATATCCTGAGCCCATCCAAATCCACCACCATTTGGCGGGAAGAACGGATCTGAAAAGAAACCACCACGGTCATTGAAGTCTGGACCGGAATGGCAGTTAAAGCAAGTACCTTTTCCAAAAAACAGATTCATCCCTTCTTGTGCCAGTGGCGAAAGCTGCGCTCCGGTGATGCTCACTCTGTCCATTTCACTATTGCATCCAATCATACTCTTGATAAACTGGGACATCGCATCAGCAATTTTATCAGAATTAACATCCGTAGTGCCATAGGCATCATTAAACAGGTCTGCGTAATATGGAGCTGCTTTGATTTTAGTCACGAGGAAATTCATGTCCTCCATGCCCATTTCTTTATGATTACGGATAGGTCTCAACACCAGGTCATTGATCGAGGTCGAGCGTCCGTCCCAGAAAAGGAGATTGTCATCATACAGGTTGGCGATCGGAGGCGCATTGCGGTCTGTCACCTGCTTGTCGATACCCTCGCTGAATTTTACTTTATCTGAAAAAGCCAACGACTGGCTATGACATGATCCACAGGAGACACTATTGTTAATCGATAATATCTTATCATAAAACAGGACCCGTCCCAGGGTAGCGCCTGCATCTGTGATACCCAGATCCTGACCTGCCATGTGACTGTGCATGCCACCCCATTTGGGCGCGTAACTGTAAGCTTGCGCAGGCAATTCAGGTGCCTTGATAGCTGTAGTGAAGGAATCTTTCTGGCATGAAATCACCACGACCAGTAAGCTGAGGGCCACGAGAGTCAGACGTATTTTCATAAAGAATAATTTTTATTAAAGTTAAAGATGAAATCGCAAATAAATCGTCATCGGTTCCGAAACATTCAATTTTCGTTCGATGACCTTGTCTTTTGTATTATCAAACTCAGGGAAATTCGTAAAAAGTTGCTGCAACTCTGATTCACTATAGGAATAGATCAAGCCGGCATCCGTTCCCAGGCTGATCCTGGGATGAACAAAAAAACGGATATCCAGGATCGGCCCTGCCCCACCATTCCATTGCAATCTCCGCGTAGTCACACGGTCAAAGCCACTGTCAACAAAAATATCCTCTTTCGACCAGCCACCTTCATACCGCAACCCGGCCTTCAAATTCCATCGGGCATCAGCGAAAAAACTCCTGGTTAATGCCAGATGACCAGATAAGGAAAGCTGCTCGGAAATCTCTGTATCCAGAAAGCCCTCATGCTCTGTATTCTGTGTATTGTATCCGGGCCTGAAACCTGCCTGGAATGCATATTTATGTCCTGAGTATTCCAACACAAAAGCTGCGTAAGAGCGATTACCCGGTTCATCACTGAATAAGTTGTGAAGTATGTCACCAGCACTCACGCCAAAACTCCAATGATAATATCGAGGTTCTTCATGCTGTCCGGACAATGTCGATACGGTCAGGAAAAAAATCGAAATAATATGGATGATCGGATTTCGCACAGTTATTGAGTCATTGGGTATTTTAGTAAAAACGTTTCTGCATTGCCTGTTGCAAATGATACTCCGATGACATAGATGATCTCATCTTCTATGATCAGGTCAGCATAGTTTGCAACCGGAAGTGTAAATGTCAATTCTTTGGTGATGACTGGTAAAGAAGAAATATTGGCGATTGTCAGTTTCTGACTGACATTATCATTTGAAATGAATGCAACCCTTTGTTCATCAGGTGTAAATCGTGTCATCAGGACGCTCTCATTTTGATTTGTATTGAGATTGGCCACGATCTCACCGTTTCTGTTGATGATCGTACCCAATCTTCCGCTGATTAAATATTGGCTGTTATTCGCTGACATACTTTGCAGGCTGGGTTGAGGGATGCCCGCTGATTTAGAATCAAGCAATGTGGCCTTGCCATTTGCATCGATCGCATAACGGTTCATTCCATTATCTCCTGCTTCGATGACAATCAGTGGATCACCAGGGAAAACACCAATAGCCCGGTTGCCAAACATACCCGGATCACTATCTACAATGCTCAAATTAGAACGTCTTAAAATTTGAAACCCTTTACCTGTTTCTTCGACAGCAGCAAACAAGAACTGATCATAAACATTCACTGCAAAAAGCACCCCAAAGAAGTCTTTGAAATTTTGCGGACTCATGCCGGGAAAAGTATATTTCTGCAAACGCGGTGGTGACTGATCATATACAAATGCATTGGTGACATCATTCACTTTTGATAGCTCAATAACGGGAAATGAAAAAGTAAAATCCGGTATCGTGGTGTCAACAATTCCTGTCTTATAATCAAATATGGAAAACAGCGCATTGACCCTGTCATACATCAGCATCTGATCGAGGCCTTTCAGATGATTTCCCCGGTCATGAAAACCTCCGAATACAGTGATGTCCTGGTTGATGCATACATTGCCTGATTGAATGAATCGATCATCCACAGCAGCATATATTTTATAACAAACTCTTGGTGTAAAAAGAATATCAGATGAAAGGAAAGTCGTGATATCAGCATCATCTATTCGCTTCATGACTCTTGTTTCGGCTGTCACTACAGGCTCAGGTGTGGGTGGAATATCAGAAGAGGACTGGAGTATGATGTATTCTTTAAATCCAGTCACCTTGACGGGATTCCAGGTAAGTGTGTTTAATGAGAGGTTATTCTGAACCTGGAGTGTAAAATCGGAAACGGGATCCTGCGGCCCGATATCATTCAGGCTGCAACCAAATGACAGCAATCCCATGAGCAGGAAGAAGCCGATATCTTTTCGTTTTATCATAAAAGGGTTGCTTGGTCGGGGTATCCGGTAGCTTATAGACGACAACCAAATGCTTGCTGGTTGGGTTTTATCCATAAATTTGACTTGTGAATAGAATCCCCTCAGCAGATTTCTCCGAATTTATTGAATTTTTTCCTGTTCTGGAGTTGCCGTTTAGCCTTTTGCCGGATATCAGCCAGATACCGACCGAGGCAGTGCCGCTTCCTGATATCCTCCTGGATGCTTTTATCCTCCCTTTTGAAGGCACGGAGGTGGATGAATTCACAGAATATATTCCCTACGGAAGGATCGCAGGTACCAGAAATTATCAGGCTATCATTTATTGGAAGGCTGGAGTCCTGCAATACGAGTTTATCCTGGCTACATTCACCCTGGATGGCCAGCCAATCAGCCATGCCATCATCGGAGGCATTGTAGCCAATGAGGAAGGGATGTTGCACTCCGTAGCCGTGATTCATGAGGATCTCACTATTACAATTGCAGAAGGAGTGGCAATAGAGGAGGAAGAGAATGAAGACCTGAGTCAAACCAACACCTATGAAATGGCTGTTGAGCCCTCAGGAAATATAATCTATGAAACAAACGATGAAGACAGGGAAGAATAAAG
>JANMVA010000232.1:0-2764 GCA_031392195.1 Saprospiraceae bacterium
ATTTAATTTTCGGCGAACAAACTGACTGGATCCCACGCATGCAGATTATCCTGGGTGATCAGGAGAATAAAAATTTTATTCCATTTGACCGCGAAGGACATTTAGCATTGGCGAAAGGGCGTACGATTGAATCGCTGCTGCATCAATTCGAACAAATCCGGAAAGAGAATATCGATATCCTGCAGGCAGCAGATATTATCATTGATGATTTTGCGAAGACCGGGATCCATCCTGCATTTGGAAAAGTGACTTTAAGTCAATTGCTGGCAGCATGGGTGGTGCATGACATGACTCACATCGCACAGATCTCGAGGGTGATTGCATCGCAGTACGTTGTGGAGATCGGGCCATGGAAACAATACATGGGGGTCTTGAAGGAACAAGGGAGCAAGGGAGCAAAGGATCAAGGGTAAATGTAGGGGCGAATTGCATTCGCCCAATCATGTGCAGACATCCCAAAAATCAGGTATCGTAAATCCTGCTGCCCCTAAATCCCCTAAAGGGGACTTCAATTAATTATTACTTCAGGGTTCAAATCTTTTTTAAGTCCCCTTTAGGGGATTTAGGGGCGACGAAATCAAATGCGCATCATGAGTCCGAAATGGTCCGACCCACAGCCAAATAAGCACATCAACAAATAAGCACATCAACTAACGTTTCGGCTCTTCCTCACCCAGAAACGTCGTAATCCTAAAGTCTTCGCGATCGAATTTTCCGAAGAAGAGGTGGCGTTTTTTCATCAGGTCTTTGTCCATGAGGAGGGCCACAGGTTTCAGGACATCGATTTGTTCGGCGACGAGTTTGAAGACAGCCATGGCAGGTATGGCCAATACGATACCGCCAACCCCAAACAATGAACCCATGATCACGACGGACATCAGTGCGAAGAGTGGATTGATGCGGACGCTTGATCCGACAATTTTTGGTGTGATTAGATTGCCTTCGAGCTGTTGGATGATGACATACATACCCACTACGGCCCATGGTTGCCAGGGTTCGCCGGTGGCCATAGCGTATAAAAATGGAAGTGTGCCTCCGAGTGTTGTGCCGATATAGGGGATGATGACGAGGCATGCAGCCAGTATTCCCCAGAAGATCGCATGCTCGACACCGATGATGAGCAGGCCGATGCAATTTAGAAATGCGAGAATAATGATGACCGTTACCATCCCTGTCAGGTAACGCTGGATGAGATGCACCGTCTCTGAAAGCATGATGCCCAGTTCTTCTCTCTTATCTTTTCCGAATTGGATCATGAGGAAATCTTTAAAGGCATCCTTGTAGATGAGAAGGAAGATCGTGTACAGTAAAGTCAGGATCGCATTTAATATAAAAAAGGCAACATCGCTGATACTCGAACCGATGTATCGAACAGGTGCTTCCAATAATTTGCTCATGGTTTTGTCAAGTGACGCCTGATCTGCAGGCACTTCGACATAGGGTATATTCTTGTCAATAAAAACAAGAATTCGTTCAAGACCATCCTGCAGCTGGTGCTGGATAGAGTCCATGTCACCCACGATCTGGACGAGTTGGTTCCCAAAAAGAAAGGCAAATCCACTAACAAAAACATTGACACTTAACAATGTCAGGAGGATGGATAAGAATTTGGAATTGACTTTGCGGTACATCCATCTTTCGAGTGGCATCAGCAGGAATGCAAAAAAGATGGCAAAGAAGATGGGAAAGAGGATAGCCTGGAACTGGAGCAACAGGAATCCACCGCCGATGATGACGATGAGGATATAGGATAAATTACGGAACCACTGCATAGATTTACTTTCCTTTGCTCATAGGATGGCGAAATTTACACATTATCTGGTGACGCGCTTCAATGTTCCTGCCGGCAAGTGGTTGCAGGACAAGGAAGGCCGGCCTACACTCGATGATGCATGGATGGACCACCGTCTAGATCTTTTCAAAAAATACTGCGTGCCTACTGTAGCCGGGCAGTCTGAAAAGAATTTTCAGTGGCTTATTTACTGTGATGTAAAGACCAATGATGGTGTTCGACACCAGGTCCAGGATGCTATCAGGGAAATGGCCAATGTTCAAATGCGGTTTGTTGAAAAGATGGATGATCTGATCATGGATCTTAAAAATAGCTTCGCTTCCACCGAAACACCCTATGTGATTTCTTCGAGACTGGACAATGATGATGGTCTTGGAATTGATTTTATCAAATCGGTCCAGGCACATTTCCAGGAGATGGATCGATGCCTCATCAATTTTTGCAATGGCATTCTATATGATATAAATCGAAAAGTCCTGACACAGGTAGGTTCAAGTTATCTCAATCATTATGGAAGCCTTATCGAATCAAAAAAAAGTGTTGATCAGTTTTTGACCGTTATGGGATTTCATCATACGTCTCCACCGGAAGATGTTTCAGTTATTAATTTGTCGGAACCTTGTGCGTGGCTGAAGATTATACATGAACGGAATGCAAGGAGTGGGATGAGGGGGAGAATAGTTTTTTCGAAAAATGTTTTAAGAAGCTTCGTGTTACCAGGGGGGCTTTTCAAAACTTCATTTATGAGTTCCGCCAGGTATTTGATGGGGAGGATTTATAAAAAAATACGTTGAGCGTAGGTTTACGTTGTGTTGAGCGTAGGTTTACCTACCATCTGGTGTCTGCAAAGCTGCGCTTTGCACATGTCACCTTGCAAAGCGCAGCTTTGCTGACACCAGATGGTAGGTCAACCTACGCTTAACATAATGCGTAGGTCAACCTACGCTTTATGTACGCCATACATAATCAGAC
>JANMVA010000290.1:0-5565 GCA_031392195.1 Saprospiraceae bacterium
GCAGCTGAAGCTGATCTCGAGGCTGCAAGTGAAGAGGCCAAAGCTGATATCAATATCAGGATTGATGGTCTTCGTAAGCAAAGAACAGATCTGGAAAGGTTAGGTGACCGTGTCGCAGCAGCTACTGCTGAAGGCTGGTCAGACCTGGAAAGAGAGTCTGCTCAGGTTATCGCTGACATAAAAGCAGCGATCAATAACTAGCATTGGGTGAGATTGTAATAGTCTTTTTAAAGCCGCCTATCCGGGCGGCTTTTTAATTGACTTCTGTGCGGCTGATGTGGATTGACGAGAAAATGTGGATATTTACGCCCGATTTAACATTTCTTCTAAGTATAAAGGCGGAATTAAGGCAAATTTCTGACGTCAGGCAGAAGGAATAGGACACGTCACTTCCAGAAAAAATCTTCTTTGAACTTTTGCCTTGATTATCAAATTGTTATATTTGCACCCCTCCTAGTATGCAAAAAGTACACAATCATGGAATCCATAGCATTGCCTATGAGTAAAGACGACGACCTTATCAAGAAGATTCTCGACACTTTTGTAAGCCGTGGTGGCTACACAGAGATAAAAGCAAATATAGAGGGCTATGAGACGCCCACTGCTTTGAGCGGCAAAGGAAACGAAGACAGGGTTGTACCTGATATTACTGCTTTGAAAAGAGGGGGCAGATGGTATATCGAAGTGGTCAGAAAGGACGGAGAAGTTGAAAAAACAGTCAGTAAATGGAAGCTGTTGAGCACACTTGGTAAAAGTAAATCGGGTGGCTTAATCCTGTTTGCACCTTCAGGTCATTTTGCCTTTGCGGAAAGATTGATTAAGAAACATGATATCCCGGCACAGATCGTAAAGTTCTAGTGTCATTATAGCTGAAATAAAAAAGGCAGGAATCACTTCCTGCCTTTTTTTTTGATCCTCCGATCCTTTCTACAGGACTTTCAATAGTTCTTCTTCAAGCGTAACTCTCGGATTGACCGCAGCGATTTTACCATCCCTGCCAATGAGGAAAGTTTTAGGAATACCCGATACTCCATATTGTTTTGCTGCCTGGGTATCCCATTTGGTCAGCTCACTTACATGATAAGGCCATGTCAACTGGTCCTTTTCAATAGCCGCCAGCCAGTTTTTCTTTGATTGTTCTATTCCTGCCTGGAATTGTTCTTCCGTAGGGAAGCGTGCTTTCGATCGACTGTCGATGCCATCCAGGGAAACACTAAACACAGTAAAGCCTTTGTCTTTGTACTTTTGGTAAACTTCGACGACATGCGGATTTGCTTTTCTGCAAGGCCCACACCATGATGCCCAGAAATCCAACAGAACGACTTTGCCTTTCAGATCCGAGAGTGAATATTTTTTTCCATCCGGACTTTTCATAGATATTTCAGGGGCATCCATTCCTACCTGGATAGCCTCTGTTTGTTTTGGCTGTTGGGCCGATTGTTCGAGTACGGTGGCGAAGTTTGTATAGTCAGGTACATATTCGTGGTTTGGATATTTTGCTTTTAATGCAGCAACGGCCGTTTTATGGATGTCAAAAAATTCAGCCCTGTTACCAAAAGCACTCATGGCTAATTGCATGGCGGCCATTGGGTAAGGTGTGTTTTTGACATAGTCCTTCACATCATCACCTGTCAGCCTGCCTGTTGATAATAAATTCATAGCCTCCATAAAATCTCTGGCGCTTTCAGAACCATTGATCGTGACATCATGCGTACGGATTCCATCAAGTGTGCCCTTTACAGTCACGTTAGACGGATTGTCCTCAAGCACTAAAAACAAATTGCCTGTTCCGATTCGAAGCCTGTAGATCGAAGGATCCAAAGGTGCATCAAGCTTAAGTGTAAAATCTCCGCTTCCGTCCGTATCCGCCTGGGAAAGGACAGTGGTGTTGTTATTGGGGCCCATTTTGTCGAGATACACTTTCATGTTGGGTGCATCCGAAATGGAACCAGAGATGCTGGTCCCTTTTGAGCCCAGCGCAGCACAGGATGCCACACTAATAATGGTAATGAGAAAAAGACCGAATGTCAGATTTTTCATATTAAAAATTTGGTTGTAGAATTATTGTTCAAGGATTTTTGATAACGCATTCCTGTATAAATCAGTCCAGGTGGAAAGAGTTCCATATTCAGTTCCGTTGACCACCAGGTTTTGACCGGTGACTGTGCCTAAACGAATAAATGGGACAGCTTGTTTCGCTAGGAATTCTTCAGCTGCAGATGTTTGATTAGTGTTAACTGAAATGATCACCCTGCTTTGGCTTTCACTGAATAATGCAATGTCAGGCCTGGAATGTCCAATCGAAATTTCAAATCCGATTTGTCCTGCTATAGCGCTCTCTGCTAATGAAGTAAATACGCCACCTTCAGAAACATCATGCATGCTTTCCACCAGTGATTGATGAATTAATTCAGTGATGAGCTGATGCAATTCGTATTCAGTGTTGAGATCAAAATCGGGGCAGGGGGTCAAACGTTTTCCCAGAATTTCCCTGACATAGACAGAGCCGTTTATGTTTTTAGCTTCGGGACCTATCAGGTAAATCGCATCTCCCTCATGCTTGAATGAAATAGTCGTAGCATCATTGAAATCTTCAATCAGGCCAACCATTCCAATTGTAGGTGTCGGAAAAACAGGTTCGGTTTTATCTTTTAAAACGGACTGATTATAAAAGCTTACGTTTCCACCGGTCACAGGTGTGCCGAATTTTCTGGAAGCTTCACCCATGCCTTTGATAGCGTGCACGAATTGATAATAGACTTCCGGATTGTATGGATTGCCAAAATTCAGGCAGTTTGTAACACCCAATGGAATGCCACCGGAACAACGAATATTTCTTGCAGCTTCCGAAACGGCGATCATCGCTCCTGAATAAGGATCTGCATGAACATAGGAACTGTTACAATCGACAGTTACTGCAAGTGACTTCTTAGAGCCTTTCAGTCTTACGATAGTTGCGTCAGATGGGTCATTGGTATTAGTGTTGCCTGTTCGAACGGTGTGATCATATTGTTCGTAGATCCATCTCTTGGATGCAATATTGGGAGAAGAGATTATTTTTTTTGCGATGGCGATGAGATCCTGTTCCGAAACAGAAGGAGGATCGAATGATCTGATCTCTTTCATGTAAGTGGGTTCGGAATATTCACGCTGATATACCGGTGCACCTCCTCCCAATACAAGTGAATGCGCGGGAACCTCTGCGACTTTTTCTCCGAAACGATAATACTCAAGCATACCTGTGTCAGTGACCTCGCCGATCTGGGCACATTCCAGGTCCCATTTATCAAACACATGCAGAATTTCAGCTTCTCTTCCTTTTTCAACTACTACGAGCATGCGTTCCTGACTTTCGGAGAGAAGTATCTCCCATGCATGCATGTGTAATTGTCTTGTTGGAACCAGGTCGAGATTGATGCGCATTCCGGTTTCAGACTTGGCGCTCATTTCGGAAGTAGAACAGGTAATGCCTGCTGCCCCCATGTCCTGCATGCCAACAACAGCTCCTGTTTTTATGATTTCAAGAGTGGCTTCAAGCAAGAGTTTTTCCTGGAATGGATCGCCAACCTGAACAGCAGGCAGATCATCTGCAGAATCTTCTGTGAGGTCAGCAGAAGCAAACGTTGCCCCATGGATACCGTCTCGTCCGGTAGCCGATCCGACAATGAAAACCGGATTTCCGGGACCATCAGCTCTTGCAGATATTGTCTCACCGATTTTAACAATGCCCACGGACATGGCATTGACAAGTATGTTTTGCTGATAGCATGGATCGAAGTAAACTTCACCGGCTACTGTTGGTACTCCGAGGCAATTCCCATAATCACCAATTCCGCTTACAACACCTTTGATCAGATGTCGCATGTGCGGGTGATTAGGATCGCCAAAACGCAATGAATTCAAAGCGGCAATCGGACGGGCACCCATGGTAAAGATGTCCCGGTGTATCCCACCCACACCTGTGGCTGCTCCCTGGTAGGGCTCAAGCGCTGAAGGGTGGTTATGAGACTCAATCTTAAATGCACATGCAAGTCCATCACCTATATCGACAAGTCCGGCATTTTCCTCTCCGGCGGCAACCAATAGGCGGCCCCCGTCCCGAGGCAAGGTCTTCAGGTACTTGATCGAATTCTTATAGGAACAGTGCTCACTCCACATGACTGAATAGATGCTGAGCTCCGTAAAATTGGGTTCCCTCCCCAGGATCGAACAAATGCTGTCAAACTCTTCCCGGCTCAGACCCAGCTGGCTTGCAACTTTATGATCAACAGCCAATTCACTTTCCTGCATAACATCTTATATATGCTGCAAAAATAATATAAGCAGGGATAATTGAGGAGAAACGGGCAGGAATCAAGCAGAAGCAAACGGTTAAAGGATCGTTAAATGAAGGAATAATGGCTTTGGTTTTCAAAAAAGGGAGAGATAAGGTTCAATAATATTATGGTCTCAGACTCATGGTGACAGATTTCGACGACATCTGTCATGGCAATAGAAATTGATTTTTCAAAGAATAAACCAATGATGCTAACGCTAAGTCAGATTTCGACGAAATCTGTCACGTCAGGAAAAGTTGATTTCAATCCCGACAGTTAAACCACATTGTCAGATGTTGACAAAATCTGTCACGCAGGGAAAAAAAGGAATCTCCACCTCATCAGTTAAACCCCATTGTCAGATGTTGACAAAATCTGTCATCTCAAATTAGTGCATGCAACTCCGGTCCCCCTTGGAGAGCTTTTATAGAACCTTCAATCCCACTAACTGTTAATCATATTAACATTTGACCGAGGAATCCATCCGGATAGTCTCCCTATCAAAGGATTTAAGAAATAGCCCTCGCCTGACTCTTTTATTCATTTTTCAATTCTTCCGTATGAAATCATTTAAGTTCTTCTTAGCGATAAGTCTCCTGGTACTTGCTATTTCCCTGCAGTTTATTCAATGCACGACCCGTGAACAAACGCGCGAAAAGGAAGACGAGTCCGGCACACCGGATGCCTGGAATGCTAGTATCAATGAGAATGCGAATGAGATGATGGAGAAAGGAAAAGCAGTCTTTCGTTTTGAGACGTTTGGTGATGAAGTTTTCTGGACAGACAAGCTAAAGCTGCATCAGGCCATTGCAGATTCTACTCACGGAGGGACTGGCGGAGGGTTAACTCCTGAAGCAGCGCTTGCCGCCGGATTAAAAGTCGATCTCACTATTCTTCCCGGCATTCTGAAAAAGCAGATCGCCCTGATCTTCGGCAAGCTGCTATACGGCTCGAAATTCCATCGTCTGCGGATGAGCCGTGGGCAACAGGGGATCGGGATCAGCGCCGCTGGCATGTATGGAGTGCTGACCACCGGCAAGCCGGTGAAGATCCTCTCCAAGACGCACAAGAGGAAGCCGGCGCATTACTTCGAAATCCAAATCGACACCAAGAAGAACAAGCCGGAAATTCTGAACGGCAAAGGGGAAGGGGTCGATATTCCGCCAGGCCAAGCCGGTGCGGAGTATATCGCCAAGCATGGCATCGAATGGGAGGAGCAAGACCACGGCACGCGGGTCACCATTGAGCT
>JANMVA010000314.1:0-4464 GCA_031392195.1 Saprospiraceae bacterium
GGTTTTGAATATGGTTATTCACTGGCCAGTCCGGGTCGCCTTGTATTATGGGAAGCGCAGTTTGGTGATTTCTTCAATGGTGCACAGACGATCATAGATCAGTTTATCAGTGCTGGGGAAAGCAAATGGCACAGGATGAGCGGATTGGTATTGTTGTTGCCGCATGGATATGAAGGGCAAGGGCCTGAACATTCAAGTGCGCGACCAGAGCGATTTTTACAGGCGTGTGGGGATGGTAACATGGTCATCTGCAATATCTCAACACCTGCCAATTTCTTTCACTTGCTGCGGCGTCAGATGTTATGGAATTTCAGAAAGCCTCTCGTCGTCATGTCTCCTAAATCATTGCTGAGACATCCTTTGTGTGTATCCACAGTTGAAGAAATGCAGCCGGGGACAGAATTCCAACCGGTGATCCAGGAAAAAGTAACTGCTGCACAGGCTAAGAAGATTAAGCGGATTATTTTCTGTACCGGTAAGATCTATTATGATCTCATCGAATACAGGGAAAAGAATAAAACGGATGGCGTGACGATTGTCCGGCTGGAACAATTGTATCCGCTCAACAAACCGATGCTGGAGGAGATCGTTTCTAAATTCCCATCTGCGGAAAGGTATTGGGTCCAGGAAGAACCGGCTAACATGGGCGCGTGGAATTTTATCCAATCGAGGCTTCCGGAATTACAACTCAAAGTGATCTCCAGGAAGCTCAGTGCATCACCGGCAACAGGTCATAAGAAGTTGCATGATGAGCAGCAGGCGAAGATTGTGAAGGATGCAATGACGGTCACTTCGATCCCGATAGCGATCGGGACTAAGTGACCGACAGATTTTACAATTGACCACTGTAGAAGGTGACCACTGTAGAAGGTCACTTCGATCCTGGATTGATTTGGATTCAATTAGTGGATCATATTTCCCTTCAGTTTGCTCACTATCCGGAAAAATCAACTTTACAGGTAAAAACTGTTGGTCGTTGAGTCCCGATAGCTATCGGGATCGAAACGACCCATAAAAAAATCCCATATCAATTTTCACCGATATGGGATTTGCCCAAACAAGGAGCTTAAGTTTTTAGGTTGTCATCAACGCTGTACGACGATTTGTTTGGTTTCAATTGGCTCTTTCCCATTGACTAAACGGAGCAGATAGAGACCTGACTGAACATCTGTAAAGCTGAAGTCGATATATTCCTGGTTAGAGTTAGGATCTACTTTGGCAGTGTAAACCAATTTTCCATCGATGTCAAAAAGTTCGATTGATGTTGGTTGGTTTGCTTGATCGATATCCCATTCTACCTTGATGCCATCGGATGCAGGATTTGGATAGGCGATGATTTCACGACCAGTATCTGCACCTTTTCCAAAAACAACGGATTCAAATGGAGAAACTTTGGTTTGGCCATCCAGGTCAACCATTTGCAGGCGATAGTATACAGTCAGTCGCGCATCCGCACCATTGTAAACATTCTCATCAACAAATTCATAGTTTTTTATGATTTGACTGTTGCCTTGAGCATTAACTTTTCCAAAACTTGTCCATGCATTTTTATCTGTAGAACGTTGCAGATTAAAGTGACTACTATTAGATTCAGATGCTGTAGTCCAGGATAAGATTGAGCTTTTATCATTTAATTTTTTGGCTTCGAAATCTACTAATGTAACGGGCAGCGCAACTTGAGCTTCTGCACGAGAGTCATTGGGATAATTATTAACTGCGTTTGTGCCATAAAACATAGCATTAACATTGGTATTATCAAATCCAAAATAAGAAACATAAAAAAATCCATTAATTGAACCTGAACCGTTATAGTCATTTATTTGTACCAAGTCACCGCTCTCAGAAGCCGGAAAAGTAACCGTAGCAACTGATGTGCTTACATTTCCTGGTAATGCTTTCGTAGAACTTGGAGCTTCCAAAACAAAAGGATAAACTTTTCTACCTGCAACAATTTCAGTTGGTGCAGCAGTAATGCTACCTCCCATCAGAGATGCTACTGTTAAGGAAGAGGGTCCGGTCGTGCCAGGCAAGCTTACTGTAAAATTGAGTAATACATTAGTGGTTACTCCAACTGTACCTGCAGGCTTTAGATAAACTGTAATTTCGAGTCCACCCGTTCTCTGAATTGAAGCCTGGGTAAGCTGCGCAATCGCCTGATTAACTCCTATGAATAGAACTACGATTGCAAGTAAAGTATTTTTCATTTCTGTTGAATTTAATTTAATCACTCATTAAACATTAAAAGTGTTGCGTAATCACCGATGTTGGGTTACCAGACAGGACTTGCGCAAGTAAAAAGTCACGATCGTTTTGTGCGTTTCCGTATCGAACTATACCATTCATATTGTAATCTCCTCTACTGTATGCGTTTTGAATTACTAAAGTCGGATCTCCACCCAAAATGGTACCGAGCAAGAAATCACGGTCATTTTGTGCGTTACCATATCTGACATTCGCATTTGAATTTCCATTCCCACCCCACATTGCATATTTTCCATTAGACATGAGCCTCATTGAGTTGTTTGTCAGGTTACTCGTGTTATTGTAGGCCATTAAAGTATCAAGTGAAAAATCGTGTTCTGTTGGATTTACTACATCGATACCGGCATTTGGAGTTCTGATGGATAAGTGCGTTCTGTGGACAACTGCAACTATTGAAGTCGGTAAACCATTTTTAATCAATGGAAATGATGTACCATCTACATCAACAATATGTCCTGTCTTTTTAATAAATGCACTTTTACGACCTAATACTGTTGCCGGATTCAAAGGATCTCTTAGTTCAAGCTTAACCCAGTCTGTAACATCAGCCGGAATTGTAACAACAGTATCCGGAGCATCCGTATAAGGGCTAATTAACATTAAAGGCCATATATCTGGATCAGATGTCAGCGTTGTAGACATCATGCCGGTTCCTGTGTTATATGCACCATGAAGAAAAGCAATGATATTAACCTTGCCGAAGAAATTCGTACCTGTAAAATCTGAACTTGGGTGTGTAGTCTTACCAATTACGGTACCGACTCCATTGGAAGCATCAACATATGACCATGCAGAACCGTTATGAACTGCTCCCTTTATCAAAGAACTTGTTCCAACTACATCTCCGGAAGTCGCATAGGTACCGGTTAAAGTATTTGCATAACCAGTAATACCAACGTGATTAATATCCCAAAATCTGGAAATATAATCGCTAGCATCACCAGGTATGCTTGGATGAGTGGCATCATTTGATCTTGCACTTAGCTTAGCATTGGTATACAATGTACCAGTATACACATTCGCTAATGGAGTATAGTTTGTTAAATCACCGATCGGGAAAGTAAATGAACCATTTGCGGTAACTGTTTTTTCAACCATTCCCAGCGTACCTGTTGTGGCAATATATTTAGTAGCGCCAGCTCCAGTGACTGTAGTCACTGGACCAAGTTTTAATATTTTATCACCGGTCACAACCCGGGTACTACCACTTGCTACAGCAAAATCAAGGTTATTATTGATTGTCATGTCCGTGGTCACCAGATTCACATTGAAGGTTGCATCCTTCTGAACCACCACATCATGAAACTGAGCTGATCCTGCATTCACATTCGAATGGGCAGCACCGCTAAATTTCAGTGTATTTGGATTACTGGCCTCCCAGGTACCCAAGTTGGTCAGGTCACCTTTGATCTCCAGGGTACCATCATTGTCGAGGGTGCCGCTGGCCGTGTTTTCAACCCCGCCTTCGACATAGAGGGTTGCACCCGTTTGGATTTTGATCGTAGCTCCGTTGTTGTACAGGAGCGTCTGGGCTGTTGCCAAAGAGGTTAGGATGCAGAGTGCAGACAGGGTAATAAGTTTCATTTTCATCCGCTTGATTCTTTCAAGTATTAAAAAAATAGGGTTCACGCGTATTATTCTTCTTCAAAAATAACCATTCATCGGTTCACTTTGAAGCATTTTGATCAATTTATGCTTCATATTTAGTTTTTGGTGTGTTTCATTGAGTAAACAGATGATTACACCAAACAATCAGGGGGGAAATGCAATGAATAAACCGGGGTTATTTTAGGTAACACGGGTTCTCTTCAAACTTGGGGTGGGGAAGATCAACTAAAACCGCAAAAACCTTGCCTCATTTTTCGCAGGGATATATTGCAATATAGCGATATTCGGAATACGATAATACAAAAAAATAAACCGAAAAGTCCTGCTATTTGAATTGACGATTTATTTAAATCTGTTAATGGCTAAGGCTCAACGGATTTTCAAAAAACTTGTTGACCCATAAGGATTCGAACCTTAACTAACTGAACCAAAATCAGTCGTGCTACCATTACACAATGGGTCAATAAGGACGGCAAAGATAGTAATTCAGGAAAAACATGCAACAGCATGGAGCATGTCGAGCGCAGCGAAGATCCCGCCATTGCTTCAGCAATGTCGCGGGAGGGCATGGGGCGTAGAGCATAGGGCATGGGG
>JANMVA010000391.1:0-1753 GCA_031392195.1 Saprospiraceae bacterium
TTCTGATCCACAATTTCATATCTATCTCCAACGATACCGTAGCGATCTTCTTTTTCCGTATCCACAGGGTTAGCTTCATAATGTGGTCCGCGCACCAGTGGCCGTTCACCATATTGCTCACGGTTGAGATATGGGATCAGGCGCATGGCGTCACTCGGATCATTCATATTGATCGGTGTATTTGCATTAGCACGGATCACAACTACGCCGATGGTGGAGAAACTGATGACCAATAAGATCATCGTGATCATCAATCGTTCTGCAAGACCATTATTTCTTTTGCGCGCCCAGCGAATTCCGAACCATGATAGAGCGACAAGGATCAGCATCGTCGGAATGATGCCACTGTGTATTGGAAGGCCAAACGTGTTGACCATCAACATTTCCATTTTTGCCCAGAGTGAGGGCACTCCTACGATCACGATTTTCTGAATGACCGGAATCATAAGCGCGCCTCCTAACAATCCCAGGACGAGTCCGCCAAAATTGACAGTCTTATATTTTTTGAAATAATAAAGAAGTCCTAACGCAGGGAAAGTCAACAAACTCAACAAGTGAACACCAATTGATAAGCCGGCACAATAGACTGCGAAAATGAGCCATCGGTCTGCCTCAGGTGTGTCTTCCATGCCATACCATCTCACAGCTGCCCAAACAGTCAGTGTCGTAAACATGGTGGACATCGCATACACCTCACCTTCGACTCCACTGAACCAGATGGATGAACAAAATGCTGTAGCCAATCCTGCTGCCAGGCCGGCTCCACATGCGACGTAGTTTTGCTCTGTGTTCAATGGCTGATTCCTGCCCACCATTGAAAGGCGTGAGAATGTGATCGTCGTCCATGCTACAAAGGCTGCGCACATGGATGTAGAAGCTGCAGACATGAGGTTGACAGAAAAGGCAATGTCTTCGGGATTATTGCTGAAAATATCAGCGACCCAGGTAAATAATCTTCCAACGAGAAGGAATAAGGGTGCACCCGGAGGGTGAACAACCTGAAGCTTGTAGGCACCCAGGATAAACTCGCCGCAGTCCCAGAGACTTCCGGTAGGCTCGACACTAAAGCAATAAACGATAAATGCGATGGCAAAGGCAATCCATCCAGTGATGACAGCTAATTTCTTGTCGTTATTCATAAATCCTGAGTATCAGTCTGCGAACAGACCGCGATGAGAGTATTGATTGTCAGCTTGAAATTTGATCGGACATGGGCAAATGGACAGTTGGAAAGAAATCCTGTTGGCTGTCGTGGTGGCAAAAGTAAGAAAAGGCATGAGGCTGTGGCATAGGGCAGAGGGCATAGAGCATAGGGAAAATGTGAAAGCATGTCGGAGCGCAGCGGAGATCCCGCCCTTTTACGTAGTAAATGGTTGCGGGAGGACAGAGAGTGTTGAAGCCAGCATAGCATGATTTAAAAAGTAAGTATTTCGTCGAAATACTAACCTTTTGAGGTTGTACCATATTACCTGCAAGGGGGAGTATTTCGACGAAATACCTGGCTTTTCACACCTTAAATAGAAACTATTGGGCCTGTGAGCATGGAGCATGGGGCATGGGGCATGGAGAAACAAAAAATATTACGACACTTTAAATCAAACGGATATTGCCTCAGGCCCTTATGTCAAAAGACTGATAATTAGTATTAAATAAATTTTTAATCTGTAATACTTGGTTTATCAGCAATTTAGAGTTAATTTTCCGCCAGTTAAGCATTTTACGATTACCAAAATGAATACCCCCTTGTTCACCC
>JANMVA010000457.1:0-3311 GCA_031392195.1 Saprospiraceae bacterium
TGGTCAATTCCTCAATGGCTACCATGGACAATTGAAAATGATCGAGACCATTCTTTTCAATAAATTTTCCCACAGGCATTAACCAATAATATTCCTTAAACATCCCTGTTTCTTTTGAATTCTCCTTGCCCATGATATTCATTAGAATGGCAATGGCTTCTTTATAATCAGGAGGTAAGTTCAATTCCAGGGAGTCAGCGATTAATTCCACCCGCTGTGTCAGCGATTTGTCTGCACAATTTTTTCTGACAAAACTTATAAACTTCCGGTCATTGAATGCGGGATACACCAAAGCAATTTTATGCGCCAGCAATTTCGCCAGGTTTGCACCAAAATAATCTGTAGGTCTGCTGATATTCTCCTCCATCCGTGTTTTGTCAGATTATAGATGTATAAAGTCAGAAGAAATCTTAATTGTGGTGATGCTGATGATCAAAAAATCAGCAGATTAAACATCCAGAAATAACTTCTTCTCATTATCTGTCAGCTGATCAAATTCATTCCGGAGAACATAGATTAACTCTTCCTCCCCGATGCCCCGTATCCTGTATCTTTTGGTGACCAGGAACTTCCCGAGGCCTGAGTCAGGTGGCAATTCAAAACCTCTGCGACTGATGGCAAAGCTCAGGGATAATATTTTTTGCAGGCGCGATGAAACATTGATGCAATTACCTATAAAATCTTCCCCATTACCGACAGAGATGATTTGGCCGCGAGCTATTCCGCAACGGAGATTATTTGGAGGCTTGGCCATCTGTCGTTTGATCTCCGGATAGAAATCAGTTTTATAGGCCTGGGTCACCGCCAGCATCCTGTTGGCAATATTGATCAGCATATTCTGATCTCTACCCGTGCCACGGACATCCCATAGTAATAAGATCCCATCTCCTAAAAATTTCGCGTAAAAAGGAAGATCATTCCACAACAAGACCTGACCGTTCTTTTCTTCAACTTTTGACACTTGCTTGATCTCGTGAAAAAGCCATTTTAAAAACCTGTCCATAAATTCCGGCACCACAATCTGTGAATCGATCTGGTTACAGAAATCAGTAAAATTTCCCAGGTCAAGGATGACCGAAAGAGCCTGGACATATTCTCCATTGGATGAAATATCACCGAGTCCCAGGATACTCGTATTGAACGAATCAAACTCTTTTGAGGTCAGTGATTTAAATACTTTACCCGGACCAAACTTTGCAGGATCGGCCGGGGCAGTTTTATAATGAAAGTTTATTTTGGGCATTTCAGGATTAAATATAATGATTGAAGGTAAACCGGATCTTCAACATTATAAAAGGAGGGTCATTACTCAAAACACTCATTCGATTCGTGTGAAGGGATAGTCGCATCAAACCGGCCGTCAGTCACCTGTACAGAGAACTGGCATTTTTCGACCTCCGAAACACGTGGTCCTGATCCATCTTCATTACAAGGATGATTACAAACTTTACCTTCCAACACACTGATCACACCATTTTCCGCTACAACGGTGATGGTATAATCAAACATACCTTTGATAACTTTTCCACCAATCCTTCCATTCCAGCCGTGATCGGGGTTGTTAACCTCGAATAGGCCTGATCCAAAAACGCTACTGCCATCCTCATTGGACAGAGTGATCGAGGTGATTTCCCGTATTGAATCTCCGAATACAAAGAATACATCATTGATGCCATCTCCATCAGGTGTGAAGATATTTGGAATATAAATTCGACCATTGCCTACTGTCGCTTCTAATGCAGGGTTATCGCAGCACCCGGAAAAAATTTTGTCATCCTTATTGCATGCAATGAAAAGAATGCAAATGCTAAAGGGTAATAAAAATAGCTGTGTGAGAAAGTGTAAATGCTTCATTCTCCAAATTAGAAAAATTAGCCGGATAAAATTCAGGTACTGTGCAATTAATGAATCTTTGTGATTTTCTTAACGATCGCATTTCCGTTGGCATCAATTGTACGCAAATAATACATTCCCGGAACAAGGCCTGAGCAATCTACACGGATAGAGCTTTCATGGACTTGATCTAATTTGATGACCAACTGGCCTGCCAGGCTAAAGACATGTACAACAGCATCTTCAAAAGATTTTTCTGTTTCAATGATTAATTCGGATGAAACAGGATTGGGATAAACTGCTATCTGTAATTCATCCTGGCTGTCCGTAACTGATGATGTCAGGCAAGGATAAGGCAATACACAATAGACGGTATCATAAAAAAATAACAGAATAGCACTGAAATCTTCATCCAATGAATCAAGCCAGGTGGTCATCTGATAATCCTGACTGGTATTGGCAAACTGGCCGAAAAAATTCAGCGTTCCTGTTGCCACATTTTCTCCGTTAACATCTGAAATTTCTGAGACATAAGGATAATTGATAAACGCATTACTATCTCCTGTAAAATGAATGGTCACATAAAGAATGCCCGGCTCAACTGTATCAAGCCAGATATTCTCCACACAGAATGAACTGCACTCAACAGGCTGCGCCCACAATTTGCCTTGGTGAATTATGGTAAAGAGTAGGAGAAGAAGAAATAATGATTTCATTTTATGTTTTAACCCATTAAACTTAAGGATTTGCTTTTATCCATTCATCCAGGATCGAAATGCATTTGAACTTTGGTTTTTCAAATGAGGATGGTTCATCCAACGCAGCCCTCAATTCTTTCATCGCTGGCGTGTAGTCAACGCCTTTTCCTTTAAACTTATCTACAGTACGTATGACCCGCTCTATCTCCCAGCTAAATTGACCTTCATACAAATGTGAAGGATGAGAACTATTGCGAATACTTTCACGGATCAGCCTGGCCTGAATTAAGACACCCTCCCTGACCGGTTCCAGAAATATGGAAGGATCGTCTACCTCATTCGATGCCAGGAATTGAAAAGGCTCCGGTGCCCAATCCGTTTGCAACAGACGGATCAGTTCTTGTTGCCACTGCGGATGCGTCTTCACTCTGGCAACAGACTTTTCCCGGATAGCTGGATCCTGGTTGTCGCCGGTGAACACAAGAAGGAAAACAAAATCTTTCATGACATCAATGGAGTCAATCTCCTGCATCATGCGATCATGATTATCATTGTTCTGATTACGAATAGATTCCGTAACTGCAGTTTGATTTCTGACTGAATCAGAAATAAATCCCATCAGCGCAGAGGCCATACCCGTCACTCCAATAATCGAAACCAACACCAGCGGCCACTTAAAAGCAGCAACCGGCACCGAATCACGGAGATTATGGTTGAGCAAAACAAAACATGCTGTCAGTAATAAGAAGGGAATCAGGATGGGAGCAAAAGAAGAATAAA
>JANMVA010000413.1:0-6169 GCA_031392195.1 Saprospiraceae bacterium
CAAGGAAGTAAATCCATTCGGATGATCGATGAACAATGTATTTCCATATCCAAATGCATCCACTTTGATGCGGCTGATATAGCCTCCGGCAGCTGCATAGATTGGATCCCCAACTGTCTGATTCAACGAGCGAATATCAAGGCCTGCATGAAAGTGATTCGTACGAAGCTCACCGAATGTTCCTGAAAGTTTCATTGGCCGGTTGACAGGTGATGCAAACTCGTTCTGTGGATACCTTCCGGCAAACTCAGCCATGGACAGTAAAACAATACACAGGGTTATAAATCCATAAATCCTCATGTCGTCTGTTTTAACCTGCTTGTGTCTCGGTGATTGTGATCAATTTCTTCATAAGTGTCTCTATTTCAAACTCGGTCCTGTAGATGGAACCTGATTGTTCTCCCATGTTTAATCCTTCAGAAAGCTTTTGGTTCACCACCGGGTGATTCATCAGGATCTGGTGAGCTGTGATACCCAATGACCACGAAAGCCAAAAGGAATCCTGCCTGATCCTCTCTTCCTTCAGTTCTCCATCTTCAAGGCGTGATGCTTTGTATAAACGTATGTTTTCCCAAAATTCATCTACACCGTTTCCATCCAGGGCGGAGCATGTTAAAACTTTAGGATTCCATCCCTTCCGGAGAGGGGTGAGGTAATGAATAGCATTTTGGTAATGGCCTCGGGAAATGGCTGCTGACTCTTTGAAGCTGGTGTCTGATTTATTGACAACAATGATATCGGCAAGCTCAGTGATGCCTCGTTTTATGCCCTGCAGCTCATCCCCGCTTCCAGGTTGAATGACCAGCACAAAACCATCTGTCAGCTGCCATGCAATATGCTCAGATTGACCTACTCCTACCGTTTCCACGAGGATCAGGTCAAAGCCTGCTACACCCAGCAAGGTCATCATCTCCTTCGTTCGACGCCCAAGTCCGCCCAGAAGGGTGCCAGCAGGACTGGACCTGACAAAACCAGATTCAGATAATGATAGGTATTGCATCCTGGATTTATCACCCAGAATACTTCCGTGGCTGATATTGCTCGAGGGATCAATAGTCAGGACTCCCACTTTGTGCCCCTCCCTTATTGCTTTAAGACCAATTTTCTCGATCAGAGAACTCTTTCCAACTCCAGGTGCCCCACTGATGGTCAGACGAATGGACCGGTCCAGTTCAGATTTCTTTGATTCAGCAATTTCAAGCAAGGCTACTGCTACCTCTCTGTCAGCCTCTCGATTGCTCTCAACGAGGGTCATGGCCTGGGCAAGAGCTACCCTGTCACCCTGAATGATCTTCTGAAAAAGTGTTGCTGATTCCTGATTCAAATGAAAGTGAACTAAGCGATAAACAAATATAGATTTTATTTATATTATAGGCTACTGATAACCAATATTTTAATTTGTTAATAGTCTTAACTTAAAACCTTAATGCGGTTAAAGGGAGTGTTTAACTCTTCTATAAAGGGGATGAGTGTGAATTACCAGTTTATTTGATAACCATTGGTGGGCGGAGTATAATCAACAATGAACCATAGCCTTTGAGGCTGGAATTCAATACATCCAAGCCGCCCACTGATTTTATCTCCTGAGCTTTTTCCAGATCGCCTCACTCCACCTGCGGGTATAAAAATCTATCGCATAGGCACCTCCGATGGGATCTGCCCCCGAATATATTTCACTTTCCATATTCAGCAGGTGGTGAATATTCCGGTTGTTGCGATTAAAATATGCAGGTCTCACAGTAATTCCCGGGTTCTGAATGCATAATCCATGCACTCCACTGAGTGAGGCGGCAAGAGATGAGGTGGCACTATTGATCAGGAATTGCTCAGGGCTTGACTTGCTATTATTCCTGATGTAACATTCAAGATATCGAGGTTTCGAGTGCCGACTGTCGGCGTTTACATTAAAAAGATTCTGCCAAATGACATGGATCACGCGTGTCTGAATGATTTGTTTTAGATAATCGGTATCCGGTTCGAATTGGATCTTCTGACTTTTAACAATCGATAATTCATTTGCACCCGAATTTTTTAGAAACGTCCAGTCATCAAGTAATTTTTGAAAATTAAGCGTTGCAGTATTTATCCAATCACCCGTACCTGTCAGATTGTATATAAATCTTATGTTGTCTTTCAATAAAGCCGTACTGCTGCTAAGTATTTCACTAAGCGAGCTGCTTTCATTTTCATTACGATGAATTCGTATCCGTATATGATCAGGAGTAGATTTTAAAATAGGGAGTGAATCGACATCCTGAACCTGAACACTTACTTCAACAATGTCTTGCACAACATTTTTCAGCCACAAGTCAAAAGATAATTGAGTATCACTATTCGTATTCAGCACCAATGATTCAGCTCCATACTGCAGAGCTTCCAGAATTTTCAGATTGACTTCTGCTGCTTTTTGGTTTGAAACATCCAACCATTCGATCAGTCGGGGAGGAGAAGCAAACAAATGATCAGGGAGAATAATTGGTTCTATCTCACGGTCTTCAGCGTGACAAGCAGGAAAGAGTGTCTCTCCCGGCCACCATTCAGATTGAATTGATTCTAAAGGTTTTTCCTTCAGATCCATTTTCATTTGCCTGAGCCATTCGGCCTTGGAAACTTTATTAAATGAGTATTGCCAGTGATTCATCTCTGCTACAATATTAACAAAAGCAATTTCTTCCATGATGAGCCCGATCAGGATGATGCCGCTTTAACAACCTTATCTTTGTCTTATGCCATTATCCATCGACCCGATTTACCTGGATTATCATTCGACCACACCGGTCGATGCAGAAGTGTTGGATGCCATGCTTCCTTATTTTAATCGTTACTATGGAAATGCGGCAAGCCGTTCTCATTCTTTTGGGTGGCAGGCCAGTGAGGCTGTAGAGATGGCACGTCAGCAAATCGCCAAAACGATTGGAGGGAGATCAGAAGAAATATTTTTTACTTCCGGGGCAACTGAAGGTTTAAATACGATTATCAAAGGTCTGGCTGAATCTCTACAATCAAAAGGAAAGCACATAATTACTGTTGCGACAGAACATCAGGCTGTCCTTGATCCACTGGCTTATTTGTCTGCAAAAGGATTTGAGATAACTACATTGCCTGTGATGAGGAATGGTCTCATCGATCCTGACCAATTTAAAGAAGCGATCAGGGATGATACCATTATGGCATGTATCATGTGGGCAAATAATGAGACTGGTGTGATTCAGGATATGAATTCATTAGGAAATATTTGCCAGCAAAAAGGAATTGCTTTCATCAGTGATGCTACACAAGCAGTCGGAAAGATCATTGTGAATCCATCAGAAGCCGGGGTAGATTTTGTAGTTTTCTCAGCCCATAAGTTCTATGGACCAAAAGG
This sequence comes from Saprospiraceae bacterium, assembly GCA_031392195.1. Lineage (GTDB taxonomy): Bacteria > Bacteroidota > Bacteroidia > Chitinophagales > Saprospiraceae > Opimibacter. Next base: position 3,365 of record JANMVA010000413.1, read on the forward strand.
TGCCGGAGCAGTATGGATGGGAGAAAATAAAAAGAAATTCAAGCCAATCGCATTGCTTCACGGCGGTGGTCATGAAAAAGGAATGAGAGCAGGTACGTTGAATGTTCCCGGTATTGTCGGGATGGGAAAGGCTTTAGATATCAGGAACAAGAGAATGAATGAAGAAGCCAAACACATGAGTTTGCTTCGTGATGAATTTGAGAACAAAGTGTTGCAGGAAGTTGAATTTGCAGAGCTCAATGGGAGTGTTGAGCATCGCCTTCCGACAGTGAGTAATCTGCTAATTCCTTATGTTGACAGCCAGGCGGTAATGACTAAGTTCAGATCAAAGCTTGCCATATCCTCCGGTGCTGCATGCAGTTCATCAGACCCGAAACCATCGCATGTTTTATTAGCAATGGGCCTGACATCGTCACAAGCAAAAGGATCTTTCCGGGTTAGTGTTGGAATACCAACCACTTCCGATGAGATTTTGAAAGCAAGCGATTTATTGATCAGTGCTGTCAGGGAATATCGGGCTGAAAGTCCTGTCTGGCAGATGGTTAATCAGGGAATTGATGTGTCAGGTCTTGTCTGAAAGGAACTATCAACCTGCCAAATTGTTATTCTATCTTTGCAACGCATTCACGCATAATTCATTACAATCATGTTATTTGTAGCAGACAGCGCTAAGGAGAGAATCACAGAAATCCTCGGAAGTGAGAACAAATCGCTTTCGGAATATTTTGTCAGGGTCAGTGTGACCAGCGGAGGTTGCTCGGGGTTGAGTTATAAATTAGATTTTGATAATCAACTGAAGCCTACAGACCAGATATTCGAGGACAAGGGAATCAAGTTAGTGACGGACCTCAAAAGTTTTCTTTACGTCCACAATACGATTCTTGAATTCTCCGGAGGATTGGAAGGAAAAGGTTTCTACTTCAGCAATCCAAATGCTTCCCGCACATGTGCATGCGGAGAAAGCTTTTCTGTTTAATAGGCAAGTAAAAATTCAATAGACTCTATTACTTTATTAACAGAAAGGATCATCTCTTTTTCTAACACTTCGTTTAGTGGTACAGCAGGCATGTCTGCAGAACCAATTGTCTTAACAGGTGCATCGAGTTGTTCCCAACAATTTTCCTGAATACGTGCAGCAAGACTTTGTGCAAATGAATTCGTCAATGTGTCCTCAGTCACAACGAGACAACGTCCATGACTTTTCACAGTAGCATAGATTAATTCTTCATCGAGCGGAACAAGTGTGCGCAGGTCGACAATTGTTACACTTTGATTGAATTGCTTTGAGGCTGTAAGACTCCAATGCACACCCATGCCATAAGTGATTATACAAAGAGCCTCTCCATTTTCTACCAAGGTCTTTTCTGCTTGTTGGACTATTCGTCCCTTACCCAACGGAACAATATATTCCTCATCCGGTATAGGAACCTTCGCTGTTTCTGTATTGGGCACCTTGCTCCAGTAAAGCCCTTTATGCTCAAAAATGACCACAGGATTCGGATCATGATACGCTGCCTTCATCAATCCTTTCAGATCCGCACCATTGCTGGGATACACTACTTTCAATCCTTTGATATTACAGACAACGGTTTCTACACTTGAAGAATGATAAGGACCTCCGCTTCCATATGCTCCTGTAGGAACTCGAAGGATCATGCTCACCGGATATTTTCCATTTGTGAGATAACATGATCTGCTTACTTCAGTAAAAAGCTGGTTAAGTCCAGGCCATATATAATCAGCAAATTGAACTTCAACAATAGGCTTTAGTCCTACGGCAGACATGCCGACAGTAGAGCCCACGATAAACGCTTCCTGGATCGGAGTATTGAATACACGGTCATCTCCAAATTTCTGAGCAAGTGTCGCCGCTTCTCTGAATACACCGCCTAATCTCCTGCCTACATCCTGTCCATACAAAACACATTCAGGATGTTTCCGCATCAACTCTTCAATTGCTATCAATGCACAATCAACCATAACTTTTACTTCAGCACCTTCTGGCTGACGGATACCTAGTTCTTCTACAATATTGGTTGGAGCGAATGCATGCGTATATAAATCTGCAGGCTTTGGGTTTTCTGCCTTCCTCGCTTTTTCAAAATGCTGTGCTACCTGTTCCTGCGCTTTTGATTCAATTCGTTTGATCTTTAGTTCAGGCCAGCCAGCCTGGAGTAATAGTTTCCTCAATTTTGGATAGGGATCCATTTTCCGATCCTCTTCAAGATCATCCCGATACCATTCCATCCGTACACCCGAAGTATGATGATTGAGTAATGGAACTTTAGCATGAACCAAAAACGGGCGACGCTGTGTGCGAATGATGCCTATGACTTCACTGAGTGTTTCGTATGATTGTTTGAAATCAGTACCATCGATGCTTCTGACCTCAATTCCTTTAAATCCGGCAGCATATTCAGCGGCATTCATGGCCCTCGTCTCTGATGCATTAGCTGAAATATCCCATTCATTATCCTGAACCAGATATAGGATAGGGAGTTTTTTTAATGCAGCCATTTGAAACGCTTCAGCTACTTCGCCCTCTGTAATAGATGCATCGCCAAGTGAACAAACTACCACTGGTGGCTTCTTCCATTCACCCAATTTGCGGTTTTCTTTATAGGCAATTCCCATGGCAATACCTGTTGTAGGGATAGCCTGCATACCTGTAGCAGAAGACTGATGAGGGATCCTTGGTTTGTCATCATCTTTCAAGCACGGATGGGAATAATATGACCGTCCGGCCGAAAACGGGTCATCTTTTTTAGCCATCAATTGAAGCATCAGGTCATAAGGTTGCATGCC
>JANMVA010000431.1:0-5214 GCA_031392195.1 Saprospiraceae bacterium
TATATCAGCGCTTAAATGTTAAACAAGAGGAGGTTAAAATCTATTTAATTTACCTCCATGGAATGCTCGGTTTTCACAATAGACTTGTACCTGTTGATCGTTAATGCAGGCGATCTATGGCACCGCAAAACCAACCAAACAAGATTTCCATTATGAATAAAGTAACATTTGGCTCCATTTGTTTACTACTAGGGCTATTTATAGGCATTTTTTATCAATGTCGATGGCAAAATGAAGCAGGTGATAATGCCGGAAGACAGAATGATCCGAATGTCACCCTTGCAAAAGCCCAGATGACGACCGGACGACCTGTAGATCCGATCACTGTTATCAGTTCTGCAGAAGAAGCCACGATCAGGCTTTTCGAAGCTTCCGCCCCTTCCGTTGTCTACATCACCACAACTACAAAACAGCAGGACTACTGGAGTAGGAATATTTATGAAATTCCTTCGGGAACAGGGTCAGGGTTTGTCTGGGATGATCGCGGCCATATTGTCACCAATTTTCATGTGATCCAGGATGCCTATCATGCCAAAGTAACATTATCCGATAAGACCTCATGGGATGCAGAAGTCGTTGGATACGAACCGAGAAAAGATCTGGCTGTCTTAAAAATAAAACCAACTTCAACACTCAGGCCATTACCTATGGCAACTTCTTTCGATCTTAAAGTCGGTCAATCCGTGTTTGCCATTGGCAATCCATTCGGTCTGGACCAGACGCTGACAACAGGTGTTATTTCTGCACTTGGAAGAGAAATTAATTCAGTGACCGGTGTTCCCATTCGCGATGTGATACAAACTGATGCCGCTATCAATCCCGGGAATTCTGGAGGTCCATTGTTGGATATATCAGGCCGGTTGATCGGAGTCAATACGGCCATTGTTAGTCCTTCAGGCACATTTTCCGGGATTGGATTTTCTGTTCCGGTAGATGTCGTCAACTGGGTGGTGCCCGATCTCATCAAGTATGGCAAAGTCCAGCGTCCTGTACTTGGCATCGAACTTGTGGGCCAGCAATCAACTGATCAGCTTAATTTGGAGGGTGCTTTGGTGCTGGATGTCACACCTGGAAGTGGTGCTGATAAAGGTGGCATCCGACCTACAAGGCGATCGAGTGATGGTGAGATGACATTGGGTGACCTCATTGTTGAGATCAATGATGAAGCAATCAAATCGAATAATGACTTATTTCTTACTTTGGAAAAATATAAACCAGGTGACCAGATCCGGTTGAAAGTGATTCGAAACAAACAACCGACAACTCTGAATGTAACCCTGGGTTCATCCCTATGATTACAAATCAGTCCCCCAATTCAAATCAAAAATCATTCAGGCAATTCCTGACGATCGCCCGTGATAAGTTTTCAATGTTTATCCGGAATGCCAATATTCGTAAAAACTGGTTGCGGTATTCCTTCCTGGGAATTGCATCTGTTATCCTGTTACTGCTTCTGATTTTTGTTCTTACCTGGGCGGGGGCATTTGGACCTATTCCCAACAAAGAAGTTTTAAAAGCAATACGACAACCCGAAGCCTCAAAAATCTATAGTGTCGATGGCCGCCTTATGGGCAAGTATTACACTAAAAACAGGAACACGTTAGCATTTGAAGATATCCCTCCTGAATTCATGTCCTCTTTAATTGCGACAGAGGATTCTAGGTATTGGACGCATAGTGGTATTGATTTTCGCAGCTGGGGCCGTGTTTTTGTGAAACGAATATTACTTCAACAGGAAAGCGCGGGAGGAGGAAGCACACTCTCTCAACAGCTTGCCAAAAACCTGTTCCCGCGTAAAGATTATTGGTTTACTTCGATGTTGGTCAATAAATTCAGAGAATGGATCGTCGCATCAAGACTTGAAAAAGTATATTCGAAAGAAGAGTTGCTGACTTTTTATATCAACACGGTTCCATTCGGCGAAAATATTTTTGGCCTTGATGCTGCTGCCGATCGGTATTTCAGTAAAACTGCTGATCAGTTAGCCATTGAAGAAAGTGCTTTATTAGTGGGTTTATTAAAAGCGACGAGTTATTATAATCCAAAGAATTTTCCTGAAAGAGCAGTCAGCAGACGAAATGTTGTCCTTCAGCAAATGGCTGTCAATGGTGTGATTGATTCATTACAATTGGATTCATTGCGCGCGATCCCCTTGGCCCTTACATACCAGAGGAATACGGATTCGGAAGGAATAGCACTTTATTTCAGGAATCAATTACGACCTATCCTGCTTGAATGGTGCAGCAAGCATACCAAGCCAAATGGTGAGCCTTATAACTTATATGTAGATGGTCTCAAGATTTATACAACCATTGATTTCGGCATGCAACAATTTGCGGAAGAAGCTGCCCGTGTGCACCTCACTAAATTGCAGGAACAATTTGATAAGCAATTTTCAGATTGGGCACCATACCAGGATGCCCTCGATGAAGCGCGCGACAGATCTCCCCGATATGAAGCTTTGAATACTGCCGGATTTAGTGAAGAAGCAATCCTGGCATCATTTGAAGAAGAACAAAAGATGAAATGGTGGACATGGAAAGGAATGAGAGATACTGTAGGAACACCTATGGATAGTCTTAGGCATTACCTGAAGATGCTGCAAGGATCACTTGTCGCTATCAATCCAAAAACAGGTGGAGTGCTGGCATGGGTAGGTGGGAACGATGCCCAACAATTCAATATTGATTATGTCACCACACCGCGTCATCCGGGTTCAGCTTTCAAACCAATTCTGTATGCAACAGCGATCGATCAGGGAATAAGCTCCTGCACATATTATTTAAATGAGAAGCATACGTATACAGGTTTCGAGAACTGGTCACCAAGAAATGCGGATGAACAGTATGGTGGTATATACTCTCTGGTCGGTGCATTGGCCAAAAGTATCAATACAATTGCTGTGCAACTCATCTTTGATGCAGGCATTGATAATGTCATTCAGAAAGCAAGGAGGATGGGCATCACGGGTGAAATGAAAAAGGTGCCATCACTTGCTTTGGGTACTGCTGAAGTTACCTTACTTGAACTTGTCAGCTCCTACAATACCTTTCTCAACAAAGGTGTGCACAGGCCATATATGATCATCACCAGAATAGAAGATGCTGATGGAAATGTGCTGGAGGAATTTGAGGTAGAACCTACGACAAGTGTGTTTAAACCTGAAACTGTTGGAGTGATCAACCAGATGATGGCTAATGTTGTAGACAGAGGCACGGCTGCCGGATTACGTTCTACTTACGGAGTGAAGGGTGCGCTCGCAGGAAAAACCGGAACAACTCAATTCCAATCCGATGGATTATTTGTCGGGATGTCTCCCAAGTTTGTAGCAGGTGTATGGGTGGGTTGTTTTGACAGGAGAGTTAGTTTTAACAGCTTGCGTGATGGCCAGGGTGGCAAAACTGCTTTACCGATTTGGGGAGAATTTGTCAAACGACTGCAAGCTGATCCTGAATACAATAAGACTTATTTCAATGCCTGGTGGCCTGAAGAATATAAATGGGTAAATGATTGTGCTTTCTCGGCGGATATAAGTGAACTGGTAGAACAAGATCTTGCCTCTCCAGGTGATACAATAGGTCATTGGCCCAGGCGATTTGTTCATCGCAGCAATCAGCAAACCGGGATCAGCCAGATGATAGAGGATATCTTCGGTCCAAAGGATGTTAAGAAAAATGAAAAAGAAGAAAAGAGAAAAGAGCGCGAGGAAGAACGCCGAAATAATAAAAAGAGGGATTAAAATGATAAAATATATTTAACCCCAAAACAACAGTCCTTTAACATACTTTTCAGATGAATATGAGTTTTTATAATAAACATATTCATCATGAAAAAAAAGCACTTTCATCCCCCAGACCATTGCGGCTGCTGTCCTCTTCATTGTTTCACCAATGAATGCTGCCCAACTGGACGGATTATGGCGCAGTGATCGCCAGGACATCACTCTCCGGATCGAACAAAGCGAAAATGGAATCCGTGCAAAACGCCTTGACCAGGGTATCTGGTACAACTATATACTCAGGGACAACAATGTCTATGCCGACCGTCATGGCAACTGGTATGAAGTGATCGATGATCACGAAATCATGTGGTATGAATCTGGTTCTTCCAAACGAATGTATTTTACCAAAATCAGTGACAGGGATGACGATTGGTATGACAACGAACGCAATCCGAATAATACCTCCAGCTTAGATGGACGATGGTATGATCGTTCACACGGTGAATACCTTGTGGTCAAATCCGTAAGGGATGGATTTATGGTACAATTACCCAATGGTGCCTCCAGAAAGTTTACTTCAGACAGATCAGGGTCTAAATTCAAAGATGGAAATGGAAACACTTTGTTGGTTCTCGATCGAAATACCATTCGTATGAGAATTCACAATGGTAAGCAGGAAAGAACTTATATCCGCCAAACTTCAAATGCACGCAGGGATGATAACACAGGAGTGAATCCCGGTACGCATCGCTGTAATTCAGGAAAAGTAAAGCATGCAAATCACGGGCAATCAAAGAAAAGTTGTGGATAATTGCAAACAGGTAGTTTGTTGAAATGGACAGGCCGGTGTTACCGGCCTGTTTTTTTTATTTCTCTAATTAGCACAATCAATGGTTCACAATGAATTTCATCGTGGTGGTTTTACTGGCTGAAATAACCTGGACCAGATAGGAGCCATTCATCAATTCTGAAACATTAAGAAAGACACTTCCTTTATCAGCCTGTGTTAATGGTTTGGTCAGGAATAATTTCCCTTGCATATCTAACACATTCACTGTTTGAGCACCATCAAAAATCTCAACATTCAACTGTGTTGACACAGGATTAGGATAAAGTTTAAAGTTTTCATCCTGACTCAGGGGTGTTTTTCCGGGTGCAATACCAGGCACGTTTGTTTTTTTACTTTCCGTGGAAGCAACATCATGCAAGACAAACTTGAATGGCAACGTAAATCTGACTGGTACAGGTATATTCATATGTCTTCCCGGAATCCATTTTAAAGGATGCTCATTCATGGAGTTGACAATACGCAGGACTTCATTTTTCATATCTTCGCTTGGGCTACGGACAACCGTAAAATCCGAAAGAGTGCCATCAGGATTTACCGTAAATTGAATAATAACCATTCCTTCTATTCCTTTTTCACGATCGATTTCAGGATAAATTACTCTCTCAGACAAATAATTCATTATGGCTTTAGACGAACATACCAA
>JANMVA010000448.1:0-6250 GCA_031392195.1 Saprospiraceae bacterium
GATGAAGCGTCCGCAGATCGGTGCTAAAGGCATGATCAATGTCAAATTCAGTGGCGATGGTTCGATCAAAAGTTCTGTTGGAAAATATTACACCGATGATCAACTGAAGGAGTGGGGTCAACGCGCAGGTGCGCAACCGAATGACATGCTGCTGATCCTTTCTGGCGAAACAGATCGCGTACGCAAGCAATTAAATGAATTGCGTCTCGAGATGGGCACACGCCTGGGTCTGCGCAATGCTGCAGAATTTAAACCATTGTGGGTGGTGGATTTTCCATTGCTTGAATGGGATGAAGATTCGCAGCGCTTTCATGCGATGCATCATCCGTTTACATCTCCGAAAACAGGTGATATTGAAAATATGCTCAGTGGCGATCATGAAGCGATGAAAAATCTTCGGGCTGATGCATACGATTTAGTGATCAATGGTGTAGAGATTGGAGGTGGTTCCATTCGTATTCATGACCGTGCATTGCAGGAAAAGAATTTCAAATTGCTTGGCTTCACACCTGAGCATGCAGAATCGCAGTTTGGATTTCTATTGGGTGCATTTGAATATGGCGCACCGCCGCATGGTGGTATTGCATTTGGATTTGATCGCTTGTGTGCGATGATGCGTGGAGAGACTTCGATCCGGGATTTTATTGCTTTTCCAAAAAACAATATGGGACGTGATATGATGATTGATGCACCCTCAGTACTGGATGCAGATCAATTGAAAGAATTGTCATTGCAGACAATTAAAAAATAAGCGAGGGCCAAATACCCTAATTTTGATCCCTAAAGAGAAAAGGATATGAGTGTAGTCGATATGAAAGTCCCCGTCATCGGGGAATCCATCAATGAAGTCACGCTTTCACAATGGCTCAAGCCGGATGGAAGCTACGTCAAGCTCGATGAGCCTATCTGTGAATTCGAATCGGATAAGGCAACACTTGAATTCCCAGCAGAAGCGGAAGGAACACTCATGCATGTAGCGAAAGAAGGTGATGATCTGGCTATTGGTGCACTTGTAGCACGAATCGACACTGGTGCCAAACAATCTAATGGTGCTTCTTCAAAACAAACAGAAACAAGTGAGGAGAAACCGGCAGAAGAAAAAGCTGCAACTGAAAAAGCGCCTGCAGAGAAAAAGAAAGCAGAACCTGCAGCAAAAGAAACGGTCACTGGTAAAGACATCCCTGAAGAAAAACCGGAGAACTCAATTGAAAAACCAGAGGAGATGTCAGCACATCCGTCTCCGGCAGCTGCTAAAATTTTACGTGAGGGCGATGTTAATCCTGCTAAAGTAAGTGGCACAGGAAAAGAAGGCCGCATCACAAAATCAGACGCCGTACAAGCTGTAAGCTCGAAAACGGCTGAAACAAAAGAACCCGATACAAAAACAGAAACTCCTGCACCAAAACCAACAACAACACCCCGCACGCCATTTGCTCGGGAAGAACGACGCGAAAAAATGTCACGCATGCGCCGCACGATTGCCCGTCGCTTAGTCTCAGCAAAAAATAACACGGCCATGCTCACCACTTTCAATGAAGTGGACATGACCGGCATCATGGAGCTGCGAAAAAAATACCAGGACCAGTTCCTCGCGAAGTATGGCATCAAGCTCGGCTTCATGTCCATCTTTGCCAAAGCATGCGCACAGGCTTTGTTAGAAAAACCCGAAGTCAATTCATTCGTAGATGGTGAGGATCTGATCTATCACGACTATGTCGATATTTCCATCGCGATCTCTACACCGAATGGCCTCGTCGTACCACCAATTCACAATGTAGAGTCACTTCGCTTTGATGAGATCGAATTGAAGATCAAAGAACTTGCGGATAAAGCCCGACAGGGAAAACTGACTCTGGAAGAAATGAGTGGCGGAACATTTACAATTACCAATGGAGGCGTATTCGGATCACTTGTCAGTACACCGATTATCAATGAACCGCAGTCGGCGATACTAGGTATGCACAATATCCAGGACCGACCTGTTGTGATCGATGGACAAATCGTGATTCGTCCGATGATGTACGTTGCACTTTCTTATGATCATCGTGTGATCGATGGAAGCACAAGCGTTACATTTTTAGTCAGGGTAAAAGAATTACTGGAAGATCCGACGAAATTAATCCTGGGCATCTGACAGCGCGAAGTAGCCATCTTTTGATACCGCAGGCCTCCTGATGATCGCCACTACGACGTGCGTAATTCCAATATGAAGTATTCCCAAATCAGAAGCTGCCTGTTTGGATAAATCAATAATCCGGCCTTTGATAAAAGGGCCGCGATCAGATACGGTCACGATTACAGATTGCTCTGGATTATCTTTTCTGGCTACTTTGATAATGGTACCAATCGGCGCTGTGGGATGTGCACAGGTGTAGAGATTTGGATCGTAACGCTCGCCATTAGCCATCTTCCTTCCATCGAAGAAATCGGCGTAGTAGCTCGCGACTCCGTGTTCTTGTGCAATGCCATTCTGGCACACACACAGGCACACGAAGACGATCAATGATATGACATGGGATTTGATCATCAGGCCTTTATAACGGTTTTAGCCCGGGGTATTGTTCACTGGAAGACCCTATTGAAGGAAGAAATATGTATAAACCTGCTGAAAGCCAAAGACTTGAAAAAAATTTATTCTTCCTTGCTAAAATCGATTTCGATGTTTGTGGCACCATTTAGCAAGGGAATATACCTGGCAGAGACTTCCTGATCGAGGGTATGTCCATCTATCACGATACGCTCACCCACTACTGATATCTTTGTATTGTCTTCACCAAACAAGCCAGCATTCTCAAGTGCAGATATAAAAGCTGTGTATTCATTTTGTGTGCTCAGATCATCTGCATTCACCTGCGTAGTTGACACAGGAGCTACCTGAATTTCTGAGTTCTGACCAATCAATTGTCCACTTTCATTTGAACCCATCTGTGCCAATGAAGGTGCTATGACTAATGAAACAATCGACATCAACTTGATCAGGATATTCATTGAAGGTCCTGATGTGTCTTTAAACGGATCACCTACTGTATCACCGGTGACAGATGCTTTGTGAGGTTCGCTTTTTTTATAGTACATCACACCATTGATGCTGACACCTTTTTCAAAACTCTTCTTTGCATTGTCCCACGCACCACCGGCATTGTTTTGAAATATGCCCATCAATACACCCACTACGGTTGCACCCGCCAGAAATCCTCCCAATGCTTCCGGACCCACACCAAAACCAATGATAATAGGTGATACAATTGTGATCGCTCCCGGCAACATCATTTTCTTGATCGATGCCTGAGTTGAAATCGCAACGCACTTATCATATTCGGGTTTACCTGTGCCTTCCATGATACCCGGGATTGTTTTAAATTGTCTGCGCACTTCTTCAACCATAGCCATCGCAGCCTGTCCAACGGCACGTATAGCGAGTGATGAAAAAAGAAAAGGGATCATACCTCCGACAAAGAGACATGCCAATACTTCTGCTTTATAAATATCAATGCTGTCAATTCCTGCCACACCCACAAAAGCTGCAAAGAGCGCCAATGCAGTCAAGGCTGCAGAAGCAATCGCAAATCCTTTTCCGGTGGCAGCGGTTGTATTACCAACTGCATCGAGGATATCTGTTTTTTCACGAACGTCTGCAGGCAATTCACTCATCTCTGCAATACCTCCTGCATTATCTGCAATAGGTCCAAATGCATCAATGGCTAATTGCATCGCTGTTGTCGCCATCATACCTGCTGCTGCAATCGCAACACCATATAATCCGGCGCACATATAACTTCCCCAGATTCCACCTGCAAGAACAAGGATAGGTAATGCTGTACTTTCCATACCGACAGCAAGACCACCAATCACATTCGTTGCATGACCTGTTGATGATTGTTGAATGATGGAGTTGACAGGACCTTTTCCCATCGCTGTATAATACTCAGTGATGATGCTCATCAATGCACCGACGACAAGTCCGACCATGATGGCACCTAACACACCCCACTTGGTAAATTCATGTCCGCGCAATGTCATTTCCTCAGGAAGAATATAATATACCAATGCAGCAGATGCGATTGCTGTGAGAATGATTGATCCCCAGTTGCCCATGTTCAATGCACGCTGCACATGAACTGTAGTCTGTCCGGCGACATCTTTAATTTTTACAAAGAAGGTTGCTACGATCGAAAACAAAATACCAACGCCGGCAATCAACATCGGTAGCAGGATAGGAGACATTCCACCTAATCCATCATCACCAGTGATGATTGTCTGTTGACCTAAAACGATGGTTGCTAAAACAGTGGCTACATATGATCCGAACAAGTCCGCACCCATGCCGGCAACATCACCGACGTTGTCTCCAACGTTGTCAGCAATCGTGGCGGGATTCCGTGGATCATCTTCAGGAATACCTGCTTCAACTTTTCCAACCAGGTCTGCACCTACGTCAGCGGCTTTCGTATAAATGCCACCGCCTACACGGGCAAAGAGTGCAATGCTTTCGGCGCCTAATGAAAAGCCCGTGAGGACTTCAATCGCCATGAGCATTTCAGCGCTGTTGACAGATGCTCCGGCGGCGAATACCTGCTGGAGGATGATAAATAATCCGCCAAGTCCAAGCACAGCAAGTCCTGCCACACCCATGCCCATAACGGAACCGCCGCCGAATGAGACATCCAATGCCTTACTTAAGCTTGAGCGTGCAGCCTGAGCTGTGCGCACATTTGCTTTCGTGGCTACGCGCATACCGATAAAGCCGGCCAGTGCGCTTAAAAAAGCCCCGATCACGAAGGCAATCGCTATGCTCCAATGACTATGCGTATTTGCTGAGGCCATGACCGCCAGGAGGAGGCCAACAATAACCACGAAATAGCTGAGGACTTTCCATTCTGCCCTCAAAAATGCCATAGCGCCTTCAGCGATGTAAGTGCTGATCTCTTTCATGCGTTCGTTGCCCGCATCCTGCTTTGACACCCAACTGGACTTAATAAAGGTGTAGATCAGGCCTATCGCCCCCATCACCGGAACCAGAAAAATCAACTTATCCATAGCTTTCTTTCGTGTTAATATTTACCCTCAAAAGGGGTGCAAAGATATACAAAGAAGCCTAAAACCCATGCCCTGATTGCTTCTTTTACGGCTCAGGGGAGTGGCTTAACCAGTCTTGCAATCAGGCTTTTACATATTTATCTACCTTAGGCAGACAAAACAGGAACATGACTTTAGGGGAATTCTTTACCTGGACATCCGCGCATCCGGGATTATTGTTGGGGTACTTCATCGGCATACCCCTGATCGCCCTGCTCGCAGGGATGTTTGGCAAAGGTGAAGGCCATTTGTCACCCTGGAAATACCTCTACAGTACCCTTATTTACATGGTGGCCATTCCGGGCATCTTTGCGGTCACACTCAGTATTTATTTTTTCCTTTTCGAAAGAAGATCGATCCTGGATACGAATCTCTATACCCAGATTTTACCTGTGCTTTCAATGGCAGCAACGATCCTGATCATCAGGCGGCAGGTTTCGCTGGACCAGGTGCCGGGTTTTGATAAGATCTCAGGACTGATCATGATCATTGCCACGATGATGACATTGATGTGGATTATTGACAAAACACATATTTATGCCATCACTTTTATGCCTTTTTACGTTGTTATCCTAATCCTTCTGGTCGGATTCTTTGTTATTCGATATGGACTAAGAAGTTTAGCCCGGTAAGGATTGATTCATACTTTCTCAGGCCTTATCTTAGTCATTCCTGATGTCACCCATCGTCTCTCCCCGGCGCTTTGGTTTTCATATTAAAAACACACTTTATGAACAAGTTTATACTTCTTTCCGTCATTCTCTTCTCTGCTGTCATTGGCTTCAGTCAACCTACAGTTTCCTTTACCAAAATCGGCACCTTCGGCTTGATGGATGATATTACCGATATCGTCAGTGCAGGTGATGGATCAGGAAGATTATTCATCGTCGAACAACGAGGCACAATCCGGATTGTCAATGACCTGGGCAGTAATAACTATTCACTGGAAAGCGATTTCTTCCTCGATATTCAAACCTTGGTGACTTTTAGTGGTGAACGAGGCTTGCTTGGCATGGCTTTTCACCCTCAATACCCTGACAGTCCTTATGTATACGTCAACTACGTCCGAAGTGGATCAGGAAATACAAGAAAAAACAGGATCTCAAGATTTACGCTGAATTCCAGTGACCCAAATGATTTACTTGAAGGGTCAAGGCGCGACATTATAGAGATC
>JANMVA010000451.1:0-2036 GCA_031392195.1 Saprospiraceae bacterium
ATTTCCTTTTTCCTTTTGATCAGTTCATGCTCAAACACAAAAAACGAAGAGGCCCCGGCAGATTCTACAGCAACAACAAATCAAACAAAGGAAACTTTTTCGATTGCATCTCTTGTAGAAGAAAAAAAGCACATTCCTGATTCAGTCATAGCCGCTCTTAATGCTCAACATCACGGCCACAAAGTGCTTGAAAGGAGGACAGTTCCAGCCAGCACCTTACCTATTCCCGAAATGAAACATTACGCTGATCATGCAGTCACACTTGATCAGTTGCCCGTCATCAATCCGGGACCGGGTGAGTATGTGCATGTAATGGAAGGTCATCGTCATGGATACAATAACCTGACGATTGGTATTACGGAGACATTTCCCGGCGGTGCACCACCTATGCATACACACGAAGGAGAAGAATCGCATGTCTTGCTGGAAGGCGAAATCCTGTATGCATTAGGAGATACAATGTTTACGATCAAAGGCCCATACATGGTCAATATCCCAGCCGGCATGCCGCATGCATTTAAAAATGTAGGAGACAAAACAGTCAATATGGTGGTGATCTTCCCAACGAATGTGTGGGGGTATGATGTGCTTGATTATTTTCCATTTGATTCTATACAGCATTAAGGCAGAACGGAAGAACAGTGGAACGGCGGAAAAGGAAAAAACTAATCAATACATGAAGTACATTCTTTACATTCTCTCTCTAAGTTTTGTATTTGCTTGTAGTGATCCGGAACCAACAGGACCGGAAAGTAACTGTGATCTGATGAGCCTATATAAGATCGGATTTAATTCGGTGCATGCATCTGATATTTTCGATGTGGGTATTTCACCGGAAAAAGAAATCAATGATATCACGTTGAAAAATGTCTTCTTTTACCAGTATATATTTTACCTGGCATTTGATCAACGGCCTTTCCCGTACAATGAATTTTCCATCGATACAGTGTGGTTTCATCAGGATTTGACAGCAACTATAGAATACATAGAACGAGGTCCTAAACACTACAGCTTCACCCAAAATGATTGTCAAGTTGGTTTATTAGCTGGCGATGATGTTATTAAAGCAGAATTGGTTGATGGAGGAGAAGAAATTTTCATCAACCAATATGCCATTTTTGATCTCCAACAAACAAATGAATTCAGAGATACTTTTGTTTTTATTGAATTTCGCCCCGAGGAGTTTAAATCAGCCGCAGAAGTCATTGCAGAATTTGCAGCAGATCATCCCGGTGAATTCGATACGGTTGCAATACAGTTAATTGAAAACAGATCAAATGAATGATTAATGTTCATGACTGTGTATAATACCACAGAAATGAAAGATATCTTTCCTTCGCCCCAGCCTTAGCCTTTCTACAATTATGAAAAAACACTGCCTCCTCCTTCTCTGCATCTTCACGATGACGATGTCTTACTCTTATAGTCAATCAGGGACACCAGATAGTTCGTTTGGAATGTTCGGAATGGTCGCCACTGATATCACGACCAACCGTACTGATTTCCTGAATGTCATTGCGATTCAGGATGATCAGAAAATTCTTGCTGCCGGTACAACTCAAAATTTGTCAAATTCCGATATGGCCGTTGTGCGATATCTTCCTGATGGCACATTAGATCCTGAATTTGGTGACGGGGGGATCTCGGTGGTTGACTTCAATGACGGCAATGATCGTGCTTATGACATAACCATATTGGCTGACGGCAAAATTCTTGTGTGCGGCAGTGCTCATGTAAAATTGTCTCTTGCTTTTGCAATCGTCAGATTAAATCCAAATGGTCTTCCTGACACTACATTTGGAAATGAAGGGAAAGCTACAATTGATATGGATGCGGCACAGGAGCAGGCTAACAGCATTGTCGTGCAACATGACGGAAAAATTATAATTGGAGGAAGAGTGGCCTTCGGTACTTCCTCTAATTTTGGTGTAGCACGATTTCATCCCGATGGAGAGATTGATGAGGCATTTGGGAATGATGGAAAAGTCATCACGGATATCCAACAAGAGGACGAAGCTTTCTCAGTTGCTGTACAA
>JANMVA010000458.1:0-2448 GCA_031392195.1 Saprospiraceae bacterium
GCCATTAAAGCGGAGCAATTGGAGTCCATCTGGCAGGATCCAAATTTTATTGAACTTGTTTTGGATGAACCTCATGGTTTTATTTTCAAAAAAAAATCTGGAGCGGAAAACGGGGAAGATTTTGATTTCAGGTACATCAAAATCATCGAGCATAAAGAATATATCTTCCAGGCCGGATTAGTAGGGAGTTATTCACAGGAAGAAGTTGAATTGATGTATAGGTCCGTCAAATAGAAATTCAGATCCTTTCGTTCACTAATTTCTGAAATGCAAAAATCAGCATCTTCAATTGCCGAATGAGATGATTGTGTTGAGCTTCCACATTGATATAAGGGATGCCCAGCTTGCCGCAATACACGGACAGACTGCCATCATCCGTCATTGTTTCATTGGCCTGGAGAATGACATGATACCGGCCACCGGATAATTTATGGTAGATCGCGGGATCTGTGACAAAATAAAAATCATCCATGTCCCTGATATTACCCTGGTAGAGTGTGTCTGCCTCTGCTTCATATTCACCTCCTTCGGTATAACTGCTGACGCTGTAGTATTGATTGGTATTATTATGAAGAGCAATGACCAATGTCCTTTCATGGATACGAAGCGTAGTCAATAGTGAGTCGCGCCAATCAACAATCATCTGGAATAAGAATGTATCCGTTGATTTATTCCGGGCCAGTTGTTGCCACACACCTGCATCTGTATAGATCCGGTTGGGATCGATAAAAAGTGAGTCATCCCCATCGGCGAAGCCTATATTCCGGTCACCGGTATGGAGTAGCTCATAGTACTGTCCACCGTATTTAGATGCAATGATACGGCCAGCCACAGCGGAAGTGTTTTCATTGTCGTGCATATTGTATATCAGGACAGAGGATGTTGAATCGCCATCGATCACTAGACTGATCGGCGTTTCACACAGCGGAATACTCATTTCCTGCCTGCTCCAAATCATGGCCAGACCAACTATCAGAAAAACGCAGGTATAGTAATTCATGGGGCGAAGATAAGGATCGGAGAAAAGTATCTTTGGGAGAATGAATTCATATCACTGGGTGCTGTTTGATGCAGATCACACGCTTTTCGATTTTGATAAGGCAAGTGAAGAGGCATTGTCAGAAGTGCTTACTGCTCATGGAGTAAAGTGGCATAATGGCATGTATGCGGACTATAAAAAGATCAATGTACAATGTTGGACTGAACATGAACAGGGAAAGATAGATCGCGACACGCTGGTGTATCAACGCTTCAGACGGTACTTTGATTTCATGCAACTGGATCTTGACCCTGTTAGCACACAGCACCGGTACCTGGAGTTATTAGGCTCTAAGCCATACCTGATGCCTGGTGCGGAAAGTATTATTGGAAATCTCAAAGGTCGGCTCAAGTTGGGATACATCACCAATGGGATGACAATTGTTCAACGGCGCCGATTAGAGAAAATAGGATGGCATGTTCACTTTGATGTGATAGTCATTGCCGGTGAGATAGGTCATTCCAAGCCACATGAAGGATATTTCAGTCATGTGCATGAGGCCATGGGTAGTCCGGATAAAAGCAAAGTGCTCGTCGTAGGTGATAGCCTCAGCGCGGATATTGCAGGTGCACTATCCTTTGGTTACAATGCGTGCTGGTATAATCCCCTTGAGGAAACTTGCGATTTGATTCAGGAACCTGATTTTATCATCGGGCATCTTGATCAATTGAATGCAATCGTTTTTGGGCAACACGTCCAGGCTGTTAAGCCTTAGAAGCATGTTCACCACCAATACACAGTAGTATTAGTAACAGGACAATGAATAGCATCATGGGATCATTATTGGTACAAACATATTAAATATTTATTTAATATGTCAAATTTTGTGCCAGAATCCCAAACAAGCATTCACTTTCAATCGTTTATTCTCCAAATGAGCAAGGTTTCCCGTTTTTTCCTGGTCACTCCACATAGCCCGACTGTTGATCTGGGCTTATTTATTCTTCGGGTTGGTATCAGCCTTTTGATGTTGCCCCATGGGTGGAGCAAATTGCAGCGACTCCACGATAAGCCTGTAGACTTTTACAATTTCCTTGGTCTGGGAGCGGAAATGTCATTATTGCTGATTGTCATTGCTGAGTTTTTTTGTTCGCTGGCATTGATCCTGGGCATTGGAACGAGAGCCATTCTTATTCCTTTGATGATCGGCATGGCGGTCGTTTCTTTTATGGTGCATGGACCCGATCCATTCAGTGAAAAAGAACATGCCTTATTATTCCTGGTACCCTATTTCGTCTTATTCATCACAGGTCCCGGTATCCGGGCGAGCCGTCCGCGTGAATGAGCGAGACGGTGACGAGGCCGGCGCGGCCGATCTCGATGCGCTGGACGAATCCCCTCACGGTGGGCACGCTGGGCCTCCTCGACAGGCGATGGTGGAGCAGCTCTCTCGATGTGCGTTCATGGGC
>JANMVA010000467.1:0-3678 GCA_031392195.1 Saprospiraceae bacterium
GGTGGCATTGATGATAGCCACAATACCCAATGGAAGACAACAAAGAATGGTGACGATAATGGACTCAACAAGCCAGTTTTTGGGAGCTACTCCGGGAGGCGGTGGTGTAAAAGGAATAGATACAGGAGACTGAAAACTTTCGGTTGCAGAAAACAATGAGTTGAGATCACTTAGATTTCTGGCTGGTTGCCAGTCTGACATTCCTTCCTTCCACACAAGTGTCTCGACTGTCAGGTTTCTTTCTCTTAATTGCTCCAGTGTGAATGGACCATATCTTTCTTTGCCGTCAGTGTAATAGTATTGGGACATAGTTTTTCGTTTAGTGAAGCAATTTAAACAAATAAATTATTCCCGTATTCTATTCTTCGTCCTGCAAAAGATCGGGCCTTCGATCACGGGTCCGTTCGATCGACTGCTGAAATCGCCATTCATCAATCTTTGCCTGGTGACCACTTAATAAAATCTCCGGTACTTTCATTCCATCCCATTCTGCGGGCCTCGTATATACTGGTGGAGCTAAAAGATTGTCCTGGAAAGAATCAGTGAGTGCAGAAGTTTCATCATTGAGCACACCCGGGATCAATCTGCCGATTGCATCCGTTAAAACTGCAGCAGCTAATTCACCACCACTCAGCACGTAATCACCAATCGAAATTTCTCGTGTGATAAATTTTTGCCGGATGCGTTCATCAATTCCTTTATAATGACCGCAGATCAGAAGCAGTCTTGACTTTAGCGATAATTGATTAGCCAGTGATTGATTCAATCGTAGTCCATCCGGTGTCAGGTAGATGATCTCATCATATTCCTTTTGACCTTTGAGATGATGGATGGCATCGGCCAATGGCTGAGCCATGAGCACCATTCCTGCGCCTCCTCCAAATGCATAATCATCGATCTGCTTATAACTGCCTGTGCCAAATGTGCGCAAATCAAACACGCGCACTTTCAGCAAATTCTTTTCTTCTGCCCTTGCCAGGATCGAATGTGAAAACGGACCTTCCAGGAGCCCGGGAACTACCGCCAGGATATCAATCTCAAGCATGGTACCAGAATGAAGAAAGCTTTATTTAATGCCGAGCAGCTCTATCTCAAAAATCAATGCAGAGTAAGGCTTAATGTGTGGCCCTGCCGGACGATCGCCATAAGCCAACGCATACGGGATATAAACTCTCCATTTAGAACCAACAGGCATCAACTGCAGAATTTCTGTCCAGCCTTTGATCACGCGGTTGAGCGCAAATGAAATGGATTCACCTCTGTCAACCGAACTATCGAATATCGTTCCGTCTGGCAATGTACCATGGTAATGAACGATGACTTCATCAGTTGCATTTGGCTTCACGCCATCGCCTGCGCGGAGGATTTCATACTGTAGACCATTCTCAAGTGCTATGACACCCGGTTTGGTTTTGTTTTTGGCGAGAAATTCTTCTCCGGCCGTTCTATTTAGATCATATTGTTTCATCTTCACTTTTGTTGACATGGTTTTAACATAGGTTTGGCATTCTTCTGCCGGGATGACAGATGCCTGATCTGCCAAAGCTGCGAGCAAGGCATCAAAAAGGATATTCATTGGCAAATCCTGGTAGCCTTCTTTCTGAAGGTTTTCTCCGATCATGAAGCCCAGGCTGTATGCAAGCGAATCATCAACTGTCTTCAGTGTTTGGCTGTGAGAAAATGGTATCAGGAGCAGATTAAAAAAGAGAACAGAAAAAAATGTCTTCATTATTTTTTCATTTGACTGTAAAACATAAAATAATAAGGGATCGTCTCGATGCCCTTGTAGAAATTAAACAAACCAAAATGTTCGTTTGGTGAATGGATATCATCTGTATCCAAACCGAAGCCCAGCAGAACCGTCTTGATCCCAAGTACAGATTCAAACAAAGCAACGATCGGGATACTTCCTCCGGATCTTTGCGGCAATGGCTGTTTACCAAAGCTCTTTTCCATCGCTTTTGCAGCGGCTTTATATTCGATCGTATCAGTTGGTGTCACAGCTGGTTGTCCACCATGATGAGAAGTGACTTTTATTTTTACATAATCAGGCGCAATACGCTGCATGTGTTTCGTAAAAAGTTCGGCGATCTTGTCCGGATCCTGGTGAGGGACCAACCTCATGCTGATTTTCGCAAATGCTTTCGAAGGCAACACAGTTTTAGCACCTTCTCCTGTATATCCGCCCCAGATACCATTGACATCCAATGTCGGGCGGATTGAAGTTCTTTCTAAGGTGGTAAAATCTTTCTCTCCCAGGAGGGCATCAACACCAAGTCCTTTTTTATACGCACTCTCATTGAAAGGAGCAAGATTCATCTGTCTTCTTTCTTCTGAAGAAACATCATCCACATCATCGTAAAACCCGGGAATAGTGATCTTTCTGTCCTGATCATGGAGAGATGCTATCATCGTACAGAGGATATTCGCAGGATTGGCAACAGCACCGCCATATACTCCTGAATGAAGGTCTTTATTCGGGCCTGTTACCTCCACTTCCATGTAAGCCAGACCTCTTAATCCTGTCGTGATTGATGGCACATCATTCGAAATAATGCTGGTATCCGACACCAGGATGACATCAGCTCCGAGCCGGTGCTTATTGGTCTGAAGAAATTCGCCCAGGTTAGCTGAGCCTACTTCTTCTTCGCCTTCAAACATCACTTTTACATTGCAGGGCAGATTTCCTGTGGATATCATGGCTTCAAGAGCTTTGACATGCATGTAGAGCTGGCCCTTATCGTCACAGGAGCCCCTGGCCCAGATCTTTTCATCCTTTATGACCGGTTCAAAAGGTGGGCTATTCCAAAGATTCAGCGGATCAGGTGGCTGGACATCATAATGTCCATAGATGAGAATTGTCGGGGCATTGTCAGAAACCTTCTTTTCCCCAAAAACTACCGGATGGCCCTTTGTAGGAACGATTTCCACGCCTTCCATCCCGATCCTTTTAAGTTCAGCGCTGAGCCATTCGGCAGCTTTCCGGACATCATCCTTGTGTTTCGTATCTGCGCTGACAGAGGGAATTTTCAAAAATTCCAATAATTCATCTAAAAATCGCTGACGATTTGCCTTTATATAGGTCTGAACTGCTTCCATGTGATAATACTGAATTTGGATCAGGGAATACGGTTTTTATCCGCCTGTTATTGTGTTTTTATTCGGGTGCGCAAGGTACACATTCAAAATAAATTGGTTTCTCATGACAATAAACCAAAATCCTTTTGGATGGAGGAACGTTTATCCTGCGTGCTGCATAAACGCAGGATGGAACAAAGCCTTATTTTAGCCCGGCATTGAAAAAAGAAAGGATCGATATCAGAAAGTCATACAATATTGGGATGATCATTTTACTGCTTTTGCTGGGCCTTGCAAATGCTTCAGGACAACGAGTGATCGTCAACAGCAATGGAGAGAAGATCATCATGTATCCGGATGGGTCCTGGCGGATGTTCGAGGCCGGTGATTCTTTATTAGTAAAAGCAAGCCTCCAAAAATCGGAAATCACTTCTTCTAATGACGACTTACCAAATGGACAAAATAAGATACCCGGAAGTGAAGGCAAGCAATTAACTCAAATCGATTGGAATGATCTTCACTTTGAAATAAAAGCCAGTGAGAAAAAAGCACAGAGTGATTTTCGTGCCGCCACAAATGCCAAGTTCAGAGCAAGCGAAC
>JANMVA010000532.1:0-13238 GCA_031392195.1 Saprospiraceae bacterium
TAGCAAAACCAATAAGGGTCATCATGCCGGGATTCTTCACCCTCAATTCACCCACTAACCCTTTTACAAAAGGCCAGCCTCCGTAGAAGTAAACGACAGATGAAAGTCCAAGCAAGACATACTTCGCACCCGGAAAGTCAATTTTGAAATTCAGCCACTGCTGGATCATTTCAGATAAGAGCATGATCGGAACCGTCAGTATCAGCACTACGATAAACCTCCTTCGGAAATCAGCGATCATACCTGTATGATTGACACTTCCATGAGCACCACCGGCAACGGGCTCGAGATTCATTCCACATATTGGACACTTACCCGGTCCATCGCGTAGAATATGCGGATGCATGGGGCAGGTATATTTTTGGAGCTGGTGCTGAAGGGAAGTTGAAGCTGAATGCTCTTCAGACTCTTTTATTTCAGAGTGAGATACATCAGCAGTCTTTTCTGCTTTCACCAGGTTCATTCCACATTTGGGACAATTGCCTGGCTTATCCTGCATGATTTCGGGATGCATAGGGCAGGTGTAGATTGTTCCTGTTTGTTGATCATTCATTTGTTATTGATTTTTTGATTTGAGAATTTTAGGTGGAATCTATTGTATCTCCAATTGCAACATCATCCCCGAATCCTCGTGCTCAAGGTTATGGCAGTGGAAAACATAAACACCTTTGTTTTGACCAAATTGGATAATGATCCTGACTTTTTCACCGGGCATTGTCAGGACAGTGTCTTTCCATCCATTTTCATGTGGGAATACAATTCCCCTCCCTCCTGACCTATCCAATACCTGGAAAATCGCACCATGCAGATGCATAGGATGAGGGTCAATTCCTTCTGTATTGTCAAACGTCCAGATTTCAGTTGTGCCTCCTGTAATGATTTCGTCAATCCGGCTTTCATCATAGCTTTTATTATTGATGTTGTGCACAACCATGCCCCCGGTATGTCCGCCATGTCCTCCTCCATTACTGACGTCGAATGAACGGTTTCGGATGGCCTGGTTTTCCGGAATGGGCTGGTAAGCTGAAAGTATGGAAGGCAGGGTAAAGGAATCGGGTTGGCTTTCTGTAACGACAAACTTTAAAATATTGAATGCCTGCTTACCCTGATAATCGCTTCCGGAGAAAATAGCGCTTTGAAGGAAAACTTCTGTCCCGATAGCCATGCCCGCAAAATCAACCAGTATATCGATCCTTTCACCGGGAGAAAGTAAAAATCTGGAAGTGGTTTCAGGAAATGCGAGCAACCCACCATCAGAACCAATGATCTGAAACTGGGCGCCGGTGCTTAATTCCAGGTTATAAATCCGTCCATTGGAGCCATTGAGGAGCCGCAAACGATACATACGTGTTGCCACATTTTGATAAGGAGCATAGAGACCATTTACTAAAATGTGATCACCCATCAGTCCATTCATCAAATCTGTTTCATCAGGTGCGTAAACGAGATCAGCATCGGCATTCAACAATTTGTCCTGGATGATGAGAGGTAATTCGAATTCACCGGAAGGCAAATTGAGCGCCTGCTCTTCCGCATCAGTAATCCTGAATAATCCCGCCATGCCGAGATAGGTTTGTTTAGCTGTCGCCAAGTCAGGATGTGGATGATACCAGTACATACCCGCCCGATTGATCACCGGAAATGCATAAGTAAAACTCGAGGATGATTGCACCAGATCGTTGGGATGTCCGTCCATTTCCGGTGGTGTTATTAATCCATGCCAGTGGATGTTGGATGCTTCCGTCAATCCGTTATTAAAATTTGCCTGGAAATTATCTCCTGTAGATATCTCTATGGTAGGTCCTAAAATTCGATTGGCTTGATAACCAAAGGCGGTGGTGTTTTCTCCGGGTTTAATCACTGTATTGACGATTTGGGATTCGAGTGTGACAAGGGATCCACCGGCAATAACAGGAGGCCTGGTCAATGCTGTCCCGAAAGTACCTTCGAGCACTGCAGGTGCAACCTTACCCATCGTATTGCTCTCTTTGCCGCAGGATAAAACTGAAAAAAAGGCACTCCCGCCCGTGAAAAAAACGAGAGTGCCTTTGGTTGTCCTACCTAGAAATTTGCGTCTTTTCATTGGAAGGGGCCTAATTGACTGTGATCGTTTTAGTTTCCACGTCTGTCTTGCTCATGTCTTCATTGAATACATCCAGGCGCACAGTAAAAGTGCCCGGGTTGTTATAAATATGCGTTGGGTTTTCGATCGGTGAAGTTGCTCCGTCTCCGAAATCCCATTCATAATGATGAGCATCTTCAGAACAGGAAGTAAAACTGGCAGTTTCACCAGATGCTACCGTGTTATCGGTGATATTGAAGCAGGCAACGGGGTCAGGATTCCCATCATCATCTTTGCAGGCAAACAAGGTCAGCGTAGCTCCTAACAGCAAAAGGAAAAAGAATTTGATTTTCATGATTGATATATTTTTGATAAGAATTGTTTGTAAAAGATTGATTGGTTCACTCAGGAATTTGACAGCACAGAAGCACCAGAAGCTTTTAACTCAAACAGGTGAGTTATCACAAAGTGGCAATTAGGTATGTAATAAGGTCACTCAACAAAGAATGAAATTTGTTCTAAACCATGGCAATAGTGAGCGCTAGCAAAGGAAAAGCTGCTCAAAAATGAGCAGGCTACGCCCATGGCGTAGATGCGGTAGGTGGGTGGAAGGTTTCTCTGAAAGCGAATCAGAGAAGTAGGCCCTTAAATCAATCGGTTGGAAAATGTGAACCGCGCAGGAGGGCGAAGATTGAAATACCAGATCCTGATGGATGTTAGTAGTATATACAGAATGTAAAGCCGAAAATGAGAAGTCATTTTCACAACATGGAGACTTGGTCATATGACAGTTTCTCATGTCTTTGGAAGTCAATTTGCAGGATTGTTCAGTGTCAGACTTGCCCGGTGGAGTACAGCAATCTGAAGGCGGAACAAACAATGACGTCCAAGTTTTACCCATGCCATTGCATATATGTGAAAATACCGGCAAGCCTACACTGGAAAGAGTAAGTAGGGAAACAAGAAAAAATGTCAGGTATATGCGTGTCAGTTTCACCAGTTTTAGAAAGAGCCTATAGGTAAACGCTTTATTTTTCTTAAGGTTGTATCGTGGGATGCCATTTTCAGTCTCTTGCATAATTCACCAATACTCCCTAGTGAATGATCACTTTTCTGGTAAGGTTGCTGCGAGAGTTTTGGATGCATATGAAATATACGCCCGGAGGATAATGAATGACAGGAATAAAAACCTGGTTTGCTTTCTCCTCAGAGAACCAGACCGCTTTTCCAAATGAATTGAAGAGCGTTAAATGAACAAGTCCTAATTCTTTTTTATTAAAATCAATTGTCAGCATATCTCGCACAGGATTTGGAAATATTCTCACATCATCATCAGTCAAATTAGAAACTCCGGTTTGTAAAGAATCGACTATCGTCACCTTGGCCTGGGCAGAAAGGATATGGCCGCATTCATCCACAGCCGTAAAAGAAACCACATAAATCCCCGGGGCGTCGCAGGTATCAGGCAGTTGAGGAAAACTTTGGAACCAGGTGACATCTCCACATTGATCTGTCACACTTGCACCACCATGATCATTGAGCCACGCCTGGATCATTTCCGGCCCGTTGCCACTATTGCAATCAATTGTTGTATCACGTGGTAATGTTTCCATTTGAAGCGGAAGTGAATGCTCTACATATAGAGTGGCGGTGGTGGGTGAAATATTTCCACACACATCACTTGCCATGAAAGTGACCAGGGCATGTCCTGTCACACCACAACTATCACTCAGTCCTGCATAATCATGACTCCAGGCTGCTATACCATTCAGATCAGACGCTTCGGATCCACCATGACTATTGAGCCACTCCTGGATAATATTTTCATGATTGTCTGTCGAGCAATCAATCACTGTATCGCGCGCCTGTACAAGTATGACAGGAGCAATCCGATCGAGAATGGTAAATGTAGCAGTAGTTGTCACAGTGTTATTGCAACCATCAGTAGCAGTGAATTGTACAATTGCACTTCCCGTGTCGCCACAACCATCACTTAATCCATTGTAATCGCTGGTCCAGGTAATAGTATTATTGCATGCATCAGATGCCTGTCCTCCTCCCCTGCTGAAAAGCCATGAGGCTATTTGCGATGTATTTACATTACCATCACTTTCCACGACCATGTCACTGGCAGGCACGATGATCACAGGTACCTGGGTGTCTTCAATCGTCAGGATCGCATTGGATTCAACAAAACCACATTCATCAGTTGCGGAGAATTTAACAATGGTACTCCCTGAAGCACCGCATTCATCATTCAGTCCGCTGTAATCATTTGACCATACCACGTCCCCACAAAAATTTGTAACCTCCATGCCACCATGATTATTGAGCCAGGTCTGTATGGCCAATTGCTGATCATTCATGCTGCATTCGATGACTGTATCATTTGCAGGAGCATCGAGATGAGGAGGCATATTGTTCGGCGCGATCGTAAAATTTCCGCTGATATCGACATAGTCCTGTCCATCATTATCCATCCAGATGCGGATCTTCCCTTGTGAGGTCAGTTCATCCGGTATTTCCCATTCAAATGTCAGTTGATCCGGAGGTATGTTCATCTGGAGTGTATCCCATGTCACTCCCTCATCTGAAGAATAAAAGAGGTCCCAATTGAGCAAAATATGCGGAATGGCGACATGCCACTCTATGATGACCGTTTGCCCAACGATGAATGTCTCACCACCCTGGGGGTAGTCAAGCTCGACATGCGCTTTGAGTTGGAATGACAGACCGAACATCAACAACGCGAGAATTATATGGGTACGATAAGATTTCATTGACTATTAATTGATCCAAAAATACCTGAAAACTGAATGTCCCTGAGCATTCCCTTATATTTATTGTAGAATATGCTCAAAATTCCAATGAGAACAGGCCATAGGTTGTCTAAGTTGACAATGAATGCGGGAGCAGGCATCCTGTTACTTCTATACATTGCCTTTTATTCAATCCCTCACGGATTGGTGCCGCATAGTGACCACGAGCATTTATCCCAATCCGGTCATGTCGATGAAAATGATCCCTGCCATCAGGCTATCTATCACCCCGGAAGTGAAAACAGCTGCGATCATAAATACCATTTCACAAAGGATCCGGAAAAATGTCCTTTATGTGATGTGGTTCTTCTGCGGCAAATTCTGATAGCTGACACTTCATTCCCACAACCTGGTATTTCTTTTGCACCAATTCTTGTACAGGAAGTGGAGAGTTTCATCTTTCATTTTCCCTTATCTCATTCTGACCGCGGCCCGCCTTCTCGACCAGCTCAATCTTAAACAAATAAATCATCATACAGGACTCGGGGGCTTTCGCTTTCGTGTGTGTGATTATTTATCGATGAAGCGATCGTATTTTCTTTAAACTATAGACAATGAAAAAAGCAGTCATCCTGATAGGATTAATTCTCTATTGGAATCCTTTCCTTTTTGCAAAAAATAATTTCCCTCCCATTAAAACTTCATTAACCGGGAAGATTACGGATAAAATTTCCGGTGAGCCATTACCGGGTGTTTACATATATCTGCCGGACTTAAAAACCGGTACCATCAGCAAAGAAGATGGATCCTATCAACTGGACAACCTGCCTGATACAAAGGTTCTTGTGCAGGTCAGCTTTGTAGGTTATAAATTAATTGCTGTTTTGATAAACCTCGATTCAATTTCAATATTGGATTTCGAACTGGAGGAATCCATCAATGAATTGCACGAAATTGTCATCACAGGATTATCTGGCTCTGCTGAAAAAAACAGAACACCAATACCCATCTCAACGATACCGACAATTGAACTACTTCAAACTTCCTCAACGAATATTATTGATGCGCTGGCAAAGCAACCAGGAATATCACAAGTGACTACTGGGGCTGGTATTTCAAAACCGGTCATACGCGGCCTTGGTTTCAATCGCGTAGTCGTCGTAAATGATGGTATTCGCCAGGAAGGACAGCAATGGGGCGATGAACATGGTATTGAGGTAGATGAATACGCAGTCAGTAAAGTTGAAATTCTGAAAGGGCCTGCAAGTTTAGCATATGGATCCGATGCATTAGCAGGCGTGATCAACTTCATCTCTTCCGCTACCTTACCTGAGGGAAAGATCGGTGGAAATATTCTGGCTAATTATCAAACTAACAACGGGTTAATTGGATATTCTGCTAACCTCGCCGGAAATAGAAGGGGTTTCATTTGGGACCTGCGATACAGCCATAAAATGGCGCACGCTTATCAGAATAAATATGATGGATATGTACTGAATTCAGGCTTTAAAGAAAATACGTTTGGTGGCGTACTGGGGTTTAGCCGGTCATGGGGCTATTCACATCTGCATTTCAGTGCATATCAAATGGTACCCGGCATTGTAGAAGGTGATCGTGATAGCGCTACAGGAAATTTCTTAAAACCATTTTCATTTAATGATACGACAGAAATTTTTGTGGCCGGAACGAATGCAGACTTCCGGTCATATACTCCGGGAATTCCCTATCAGAAAATCAATCACTTTAAGGCTGTTTTGAACAACAGCTTTATTCTGGGTGACGGAAGTCTGAAGGCAACGATTGGCTGGCAACAAAACCAACGGCAGGAATTCGGGGATGTCCTTGCTAAAGATGATTATGGACTTTATTTTCAGCTCAATACTGTCAATTATGACCTGAAGTACATTTTCGCTGACCAGAATGAGTTTCAGCTTTCTACAGGTATAGGTGGAATGCTTCAGGGATCACAAAATAAAGGGACTGAATTCCTGATTCCGGAATATGATCTGTTTGATATCGGTGTTTTTGCACTGGCCCAAAAAAGGATAGACAAGCTGGACATTTCAGTGGGGTTGCGATATGATTCACGTACACAATCAGGAAAAGAACTTTATCTAAATGCGGAAGGAGAACAGGTAAGTAGTACTGAACCTGAAGCATCCTTGAAATTCGGCCCATTCAAATCATCTTTCACAGGCATCTCCGGTAGTGTTGGACTCACTTACCAATTCTCAGAAATATTGTTCACAAAATTGAACTTGTCCAGAGGATTTCGCGCACCGAATATTGCTGAGATCTCTGCTAACGGTGTGCATGAGGGTACGATCAATTTCATTTTAGGTGACCCTACGCTAAAACCTGAAAACAGTTTGCAACTGGATTATGCGATTGGATTGAATTCAGAGCATATCACAGCCGAGGTGGATTTGTTTACAAGCAATATCAGCAATTTTATTTTTCTGCGAAAGCTGGAAGGTGCAGCCGGAGGAGATTCCTTATCAGAAGGACACACTACGTTCAAATATGGATCGGGAGATGCACAATTGTCAGGTGGGGAATTCTCAATTGATATCCATCCGCATCCGTTGGATTGGTTGCATTTTGAAAATACGTTCTCATATGTACTTTCCCGGCAAAAAGACCAACCTGATTCGACAAGATATTTGCCTTTCATGCCGGCACCTAAAATTGATTCAGAACTCAAGGCAACTGTCAAAAAAATTGGGAATATAATTGCGAACGGGTATATGAAGATTGAAGTGGAAAATTATTTAAAGCAGGATAAATTTTATACTGCTTTTGGAACGGAAACCGAAACACCGGCTTATACGCTGGTGAATGTTGGCATTGGTACAGATGTCATCCGGAAAAGCAAGACACTGTGCTCGATCTACATGAATGTCAATAATCTGACTGACGTAGCTTACCAAAGCCATCTCAGTCGGTTAAAGTATGCGGCGGTTAACGAGGTCACAGGGAGAAGAGGTGTTTATAATATGGGGAGGAATGTCAGCATTAAAGTGATTGTTCCGATTGATTTGTAGTCCGCTGAAGGATAACTCCTGCACTAGATATCCTTTGCAGGATTGGAATTTGAACTTTATGGTCAGCCGGAAGAAGAAAGTGAAACCGGATATGATTAGCCAGATGAAGCATTGGATTTTACAAATGGATCGTGAAGTAATCGGATTACAAAAAATTATTATTGAATGATCGGAGAGGTATTGATATATCTTGCCATAAATTGATCATGCTCATCAATCACACAGAATATCAGAAACCATGATACTCAAATTATTCTTACCTGTATTTGCCACTATCCTGATCGGGTTGTCAGATTTCTATCCATCACCGCCTTCCGGACCATGCGATTCGCCCTTTGTGGGTGGGCACACAGGTGCACCTGGTGAAAGCAGTTGCACAGGATGCCATGGCGGCAATGCGAATATCGGACCCGGTAGTCTTCAACTTGAGCTAAGTGACACAACGATGTTATATACACCGGGTGAGATAATTGATGCCACTGTGACTCTTCGCCAATCCGGACGCGATAAATTCGGATTTGTAGGATTAGCACTGAAGGATGAAAACAATTCAACAATTGGCACATTCACCATTGACGACTTCATTCGCACCCGCACATTTTCTGATGGTCCAAGGCATTATGTATCTCATACACCATGCGGCGCAGATGCCACACCTCCGGACAGCTTATCATGGACGTTTCACTGGCAAGCTCCAGCTACCAATGTGGGGAATATTACACTTTATCTCGCAGGCCTGGCTGCCAATCACAATCATGGGCTTAGTGGCGATGACACCTATACGCTTGCAGTGCACTTTCTCCCTGACTCAATAGCTTCGGGAATTGGAAACCTTGCGCCACCTGATCATCTACACATATGGCCAAATCCGGTATTAGATTTTATACATGTGGAAATAAATGGAGCTGCAGAAGAAAGTCCAGGCTATCAGGCTGAAATTTGGTCTACGAATGGACTTTTAATCCGGAGCATTTCACTGTTACAAAACAAAATATCCATCGCAGACCTTCAAGCCGGCATATATCTTCTGCGAGTCTACGAAAGGGATAAAGAATTATTAGGCCAGTCTTTTTTTGTGAAACAATAAATTTGGAGATCCTGATTCTCCGGATGAAATTAGTGAGTATAGGCTTGGAACATAACACATCTTTTTAGCGGGTAGCTTGTTAGCATAGTATGGTCATTCCATTGTACTATGTTTAAAGAATTCCCTTCTCTACATCCCTTAATGGTGCACTTCCCAATAGTGTTGATACTATTGACTGTTCCATTTCAGGCCGTCGTAGTCTGGAAGAATTGGCAACAAATCAGATGGACCACTTTATGTCTCATGGCTGCGGCATTTATTTCTTCCCTGATGGTCAGTACCGTTTTCCATGCATTGATCACCCCTGAAGCTCCACAGGATATTCTGGCTATTTACACCCAGCATGAAACATTTGCCCGCTACACACTTTGGATGTCCGGGTTCACTTTGGTATTAAAAGCAATCGGAGACTTATACAAAGTCAAACGGAGGTCTTACGATATTGTCGTTCTCATTGCAGCAATAGTGACATCCGTTCTGCTTTCTGTCACTGGCCATCATGGCGCCAAATTGGTGCATGTAGCCGGCGCCGGACCCATGGGAAAATATCTCATGGAACATGCTCACAGTGGAAAGGATACCCATGCGGACGGAATGGAGACAAAGGATCATCATCGTGACGACTCGACTGGAATGGAAGATCATCATAGTGAGGATACGACTGGTATGGATATGGATGGAGGAAAAACGCACTCAGAAAATGAGATGGGGAACGATCACCACGGTGATGGGACAACACACGATATGGACATGAAAGGAATGGATAAATCGAAGGACATGAAGGACCATGACATGAATGGCAAGGATAAAACAAAGGATATCAAGGATCATGACATGAATGCAATGGATAAAACAAATGACATGAAGGGTCATGACATGAAAGAAATGAAGAATGATAGTATGAAAGGAATGGATATGAACCATACGAATATGCCAGGAATGAATATGCCTGGAATGAATATGAAAAACCCCTTGGACACTTTCAAATTCGAAGACAACAATCCCGCCAGAAAAAAATCTAAACCCAGGTCAGAATAATAGCGGTGCATCTATGAAAAAAATCCTCATACTACCGCTAATGCTCTTTGCCTATTGTGTCTGCGGTCAGACCAATCACATGAATATGAACATGGGGATTGAATCCACTAAACGCATTCATCCCAACAATAAAGGTGTTCTGAATAATCACTTCTCATCATCCAAAGTTCACAACGGTACAATAGTAGAATACGATCTGTATGTAAAGGATACAATGGTAAACTTTACCGGTAAACAGCGGCACGGCATTGCGATCAATGGGTTGATACCTGCCCCCACCGTCGAGTTTACAGAAGGGGATACAGCTGTCATCAGAGTTCATAACCTGATGGAGATGGAAACATCCATTCACTGGCATGGCATTCTGTTGCCAAACAAAGAAGATGGTGTTCCATATCTCACTACTGTTCCAATCAAACCCGGCACAACCCATACGTTTACTTTCCCATTGATTCAAAGTGGTACGTACTGGTACCACTCGCATACCATGTTACAGGAACAGAGTGGACTCTATGGTGCCATCGTCATACATCCAGCGAGGCAGCAATACGACCTGAAAGAATATGTAGTCATGCTGTCTGACTGGACTGATGATCATCCACATGAAGTATTACGTTATCTAAAACGTGCCGGCGAGTGGTATGCCATGAAGAAAGGTGCCCTTCAAAGCTATGGTGAAGCCATTACTGCCGGGGCAATAAAAGAAAAATTAAAACAGGAATGGCAACGCATGCCTGCCATGGATGTGACGGATGTCTATTACAACAAGTTTTTATTGAACGGAGAAGAGAAAAGTTATTTTACAGATGTCGAGCCTGGTGAAGTGGTGAGACTGCGGATTATTAACGGAAGCGCATCGTCCTATTTTACCCTTCAATACGCAGGTGGTATCATGCAGGTTATTTCCGCTGATGGAATAAATGTCGAATCATTTCCGACCAACAAGCTGGAAATTGCAACTGCTGAGACTTATGATGTCCTGATCATGATTCCTGAATCCGGATCATATGAATTGAGAGCTACTGCCTCTGATGTGTCTGGTTATACATCCGCATTTTTCGGAAATGGAATGACCATGAAGGCCCCGGATATTCCACGCCTCAACTATTTCCAGATGCTTCGGGAGATGAATGACATGGATATGGGCAATATGTCAGGAGGAATGAAGTCCATGAACATGGATGGTGATACAGAAGATGCACTGATGCCGCACGACACCACCCCACTTAAAAATAATCAACCCATGAACATGCAACACACGCAAAACATGAACATGGAAAGCACGGGATCGGATATACATGCAATGAACGGAATGGAAATGGGTATGCCCGGTGATTTCAGCTATGATCAATTGCGGGCTCTGCATCCTACAAGCCTTGATTCTACACAGCCCTGGCGGGAAATAAAACTGACACTGACAGGGAATATGTTGCGATACATTTGGTCTTTCGATAACATCCCTCTCTCCCGCGCAGACGAAATTCCAATCCGAAAGGGAGAAAATGTTCGATTCATCCTGGAAAATGCTACCATGATGCGACACCCTCTCCATCTTCACGGTCACTTCTTTCGCTTTGTAAATGCTCAGGAAGAATATTCACCCATAAAACATTCATTCGATATCAGGCCAATGGAAACTGTGACCATCGAATTTGATGCCAATGAAGAGCAGGACTGGTTTTTTCATTGTCATATCCTGTATCACATGATGTCAGGTATGGCAAGGATCGTTAGCTACGAGGGCAGTGAGCAAAATGAATTTGCACAAACCGGATACCGGAAACTTAAAAAAGAAGATAATATGCTGTTTCCCTGGTTCGATCTGTCAGTCCATACACAGGGAGCCTGGTTAGACGGAAATATTTCAAACAACAAAAATGCACTGGAATTAGAAGGGAGAGTAAATTGGGATGGTGATTATGAAACGGAGACCCATTTGTTGCGCTATCTGGATGCCAGACAATTTTTGGCGTTTTTTGTGGGCTATGATTATCGAAATAATACTTCCATAGCTGATCCTGAAAATACGAATTCCAAGGATAAACGAAACGTTTTTGACGCCGGATTTTACTACATGTTACCGATGTTTATCCGATCGGAATGGCGCATTGATCACACAGGACGATTACGCTTGCGATTGGAAAGAAAAGATCTGCCGCTGAGCAATAATTTCTTCTTTGACGGGCAGGTCAATACAGACAAAGAGTACAACCTGAATTTCCGTTACATGGTGAGTAAGCAATTCTCGCTCAGCACCAATTATGATAGTGATTACAAATGGGGAGTGGGTTTAACATGGCACTATTAGTAAGCCTGGCTGGCCCGGCACTGACACACGTAGGTTCAAATATCACTTCTTTAGATCCTGTAATTTGGATTTCATCAGATCAATTTCAGACTGCTGACCAGCTAAAATGGTTTTGCACAATTCCATGATGTCAGGATCCTGAATGGATGCTTTCTCACACATTAAAAGCGCTCCGGCATGATGGGGTATCATTGACTTTAAAAATTGCCTGTCTGCTACGCCAACTTGTTGCCTGACCCCCATATAAAATAATATCAAACCGATCGCGCTCAATGCTATCAGCAGCATATTGAGTTTTTTATTCCTATACATGCTTCCCATGATCGTCAACTCCAGGATTAACATAGGAGCTGTCATAAGGCCCGCCATATAAAACTGATTAACGTTTGGATAAACATTGTCCAGGCTGTCCACCATGACATACATCAGGATATACATGGCAATAAAAGAAAGGAAGATCATCAGAAGCAAATGAGGATAGTGATTATGTTTCATCGGAGAATCATTTTTTTGGGTCTTTGTTGAACCCATATCGTGCTGCATTTGTGATTCCATGTACCATTGTTTTTTTTGGTAAAAAAAATTCAATCCTATAAGCTGCTAATTCTTAATGAGGGGATGAAAATCGTTCATCATTTAAGAATGTGTCATCCGTCAATGTTTTCAGAAAGGCAATAAGATCTGCCTTATCCTGCGATGATAGTTGTAATCCTCCCGGCTCGATATTATGAAACATCAATTCATCCAACGTAGATGAAGATTTGACTCCTTCATTATAATGATCGATAACCTCCTCAAGGGTTAAAAAACGTCCGTCATGCATATAGGGCGGCGTTAATTCAATGTTTCTCAGGCTTGGGACCTTAAACCGCGCTATATCTCCCGGGTTATTAGTTACCGTCATTCTCCCCATGTCAGTGAAATCTGAATCTTCGTCCAG
>JANMVA010000569.1:0-3434 GCA_031392195.1 Saprospiraceae bacterium
CGGTGATTTCATATTTTTCATTGCCACGATCAATTTGTATTTGGGCATCTTTATTTTGCATAGATATACTCAAAGCCTGAATTCCTACTTCATTTTGGGCAACTTCAATTTTTTTTCCAGAAATCCTGTTCAGCAATGCTGACGGGTTCGAAGCTGATGTCCTTGGACTAGATAAAGAAGCTATTCTCTTTGCCAATTCAGCTGAAGCCTTTTTATCTTCAGGTAATGGTTTATCCTGCATGGCCGGAAGAAGATTATCCCAAACCAGGTTTAATTCCTGTTGTGTGTTTGTTGCCGCAGAAGTCAACACCACAACGGCATCTTTTTCAGGCAGTACAATAATAAACTGCCCGCCTAATCCATCGGCTCTATACGAATGATGCCTGCACATCCAAAACTGATATCCATATCCCTGTTCCCAATCATTCAACTCCTTTGGTGAGGGATTGCCCGGATCGTTACTCTTGATTTGGAATGAAGTGGATTCTTCTACCCAGGATTGAGGAACAATCTGTTTGCCATTCCATTTTCCCTTCTGTAATAACATTTGGCCGAATTTGGCCATGTCTTCCGACTGAAGTCTTAAGCCTATTGCTCCAAGCGTATAACCTTCCGGTGTTTCATCCCAGGTAAAATTCTTAATACCTAATGGATCAAATAGCCGGGGCTTCAAAAAGTCAACCAATTTCTCTCCAGTAGCTTTTTGAACAATAGCAGACAACATGAATGTTGCCATGTTATTATATTTAAAAACAGTGCCCGGGATATTTTCGACTTCGGAAGATAAAAATGCTTTAGGCCAGTCAGGAGCGCCCCTGGCATGAAAGATCGGATCTGAATTCATACCGGTGGACATTTTGAGTAGATCCTGCACGGTCATTTCCTTCATATACGTGTTCAACGTATCGGGAAGCGATTGTGGAAAAAACGACTCAACTTTATCAGTCAGCTTGATTTTATTTTCAGCGATCGCCAGTCCCACACCTATGGAAGTAAAGCTTTTGCTGACAGAAAACATGGTATGCCTTAAGTCTTTCCTGTAAGGACTCCACCATCCAGATGATATAATTTTTCCGTGACGCAAAATGACAAAACTGTGAAGCTCATTTTTCCCTTGATTAATGTCATCGAGGAACTTTACGATACCGGCCGAAGAAACACCCTCTGCCTCTGGATTACTGACGGGAAGTGCATCACTGGAATATGCTGAACTGTTCTGCGTATAATTGCAGGTGAAGCACAACCAAACAAGAATGATTAATGACAATGCTCTTTGACCTTTATGGAATAGGTTTCTCATAAATTTTCCAATTGCATTTATCCATTAACCACATCATCGTATACTAAAGATAATATACGCGTGCCGGGAGAGGTATTATTCTCTTTTCCTTTTTTCTTCGAGTTTGGGCAAGTCCTTCTTATACTGTTCAACGTCCCATGTGATTTGCCAGCGACTTACATATTCTGCTAATGGTCCAAGGCCAACTTCGGTTCTTCTTTTGTCTACATTGTCGGGATCTTCTAAAGGAGAAACATAGTAAGCCATCGTCTCTGGATCCCTTCCTATCTGACTACCATAGATTTGTTGCTTTCCCTGACCTAAAGCAACCCTGTCTTCAAGCAGGGCTAAGCTACTACCCTGAGCTTTTCCATTTTTTACAGCTTCCCTCATCATGGGTAAATATTTCTCTTGCGTCGCCTGGTCGGCATGTTGGATGACAAGGAATAAAGTCGAATTGCCTTGACCACCAACGACGTCTGCCCCCAGCCAACCATATGTGTCAAGTATCGCTTTGACTTTAATTAAATTGATCGAATCCTTTTCGTGTATGATTTTCCAATGGTCTTGCATTTCTTTTGATTCCCAGCCATACTGTTTTTCAATTTCATCAATTTGTTGCCTGTACTTTTGGTCATCAATAAAAATACTGTCAAGTGTAGCTACCAGGGGTTTGTTCAAATTTGCTTCTGCCTTTTCTTTATTCTGCTTGATTTTTTCAAGCAACGGCTCCCATCGGCTGTCATTGTGTAATGAGTTTAAGTCCGGGTCAGTCGTAATATGACCATAGTTTATATAATTCATCAGCGTAGCAATTCTGTCAAGCTGAAAGAATGCACTGTCCGGCACTCCGGCCAATGACCAGGAGCAAGCTGCATTATACCGGTCATTTGAATAGCCTTTCCAACCATTGGCTTTAAACGCCTCTGAATATTTGTCAGCCGATTTTTTAAAGTCTTTCGTGATGTAAAGAGATTCAGCCATTTCTATTAAAGCAAAATATTCGTCTGGGATATTTTGTCCAAAAGCCAAAGTTGCAGTTAGGATAAATGCAAGAATCAATGTTGTCTGTTTCATCATTCAAATTGCGACTACTGTCGGTTTAATAATCTAAGCAAATGACCAGGCTTTCATGACCTGATGGTTGCTTAAATATACATTGTGGAGATGAAAGTCTTTTACTTTCCCGACTTTGATCGACGGCTTAACTTAAAACTAAGACGAAGTAAACCAACTGGGCCGTCAAGCGCAATTTCAGGAATTCCTTATTCGAGGATTCTGTACTCTTTACCCTTTGAAATGACGACCTGAATAGTTTTCAGATTCTCAATATTTTCAGCCGGATTTTTTTGCAAGATTAAGAGGTCAGCATATTTCCCGGCTGCTACAGATCCATAAAGATCTTGCTTCGCCATGAAAATGGCCGGATTGATGGTTACAGTCTTTAGCGCTTCATGATTAGATAATCCTGCTTGCACTAAACATTTTAGTTCCTGATGCAGGCTAATGCCCGGATATACATAAGGCATTCCGGCAAAATCACTCCCCGCTAAAATCATTACTCCCATTTCGTGCAGGTGATTTACTAATTGCAGTTGCGATTGAAAGGTCATATCCAGTTCCTCCCAATCTGAAAGTTCTGTATGTCTTGTCAATCGTTTTTCCCAGGCTGTCCGCCACTCACTCATTAGAGAAGAGGAAATATATCTTGAGTACGGTCTGTTTACAATTGAGGTGTCCCGAACTTTCGTTTTCAGTTGATACGTGATAAGTGTGGGACAGAGAAATGTGTTGTTTGCGATCATCAGATTGGCTATGCTGTCCAATCTGCTTTTACTGTTATCCCATATATCATCTAACCTGTTCAGATGCTCAATACTTCTCTGTCCTAGTGATATTGAAACTTCCGGCTCAATGAATTCAGAAAGATGGCCGGCAAATTGAAAATTATTCTGTGTGCAATAAGCTGATATATCCTTTAGCTGCTTTTCCCGGATCAGAGAATAGATTTTGAAAAAATCAGCTCCGTTATTTTTCAAGCTGTCAAGAACCGCAATCATATTCGTGTCGTCGTCTACCGGCAATGAGAAGTCAAAATGAACAGGTGGGTTGCCATCAATCATTGGACCTGCTCCGTAAATGTCTGGTTTGAAGG
>JANMVA010000573.1:0-1638 GCA_031392195.1 Saprospiraceae bacterium
GATGAAGCATCAGCTTTTCGCTTCCGATGTACATTGTTTTGAATTCGAGAATATTCCTGACGCGGGATTCCTCCAGAATGATTTCTTTCATTTGCTTTTGACCGTGATGACCTGCATATCACACCGGAGCAAAAAGAAATGGTGCTTGATAAATGTCATAGTGACAGCTATACTAAATTTGGCGAATACGTGATCGATCGCACAGAAAAACTCGATGGCTTTAAATATTACCTCAGCAATAATACCTGGGTGATGATCAGGCCGTCGGGCACAGAGCCTGTGTTGCGTGTGTATTGCGAAGCAGCGGACAGGGCGATTGCGAGGACAACGCTGGATGCAGTGCGGAAAGAATTGCTGGGATAAGTAAGGATCAAGGGATCAATGGATCAAGGGATCAATGGATCAATGGATCAAAGGATCAAGGGATCAAAGGATCAATTGACCAAGGATTCAAATTCAAAATTTATGTGGCAGCAACAGTTTCAATTTGAATAGAAGTCAGCATCTTAAATTCCTTCTTCAGTTTTTCTTTCAGACTTTCTACAATCTCGGTGATTTCTTTCGCTGTAGTTGACTTATTCACTTCAATATCCAGATGAAGCATCAGCTTTTCGCTTCCGATGTACATTGTTTTGAATTCGAGAATATTCCTGACGCGGGATTCCTCCAGAATGATTTCTTTCATTTGCTTTTCGATTTCGGGAATTGCACTCTTGCCGATGAGATAATCTTTTACGCCCCAGATCAGGATGACAGAAGAGACAGCAATGATTAATCCCATCATCATGCCACCTAGTCCATCAAAAAATTTTAGACCTGTCAGCTGGTACAGGATCAGGGATGTCATACCTACAACGGCTGCACTCGTTCCTGTCAGGTCGAGGATAAATGTATTTTTTGTTTCGACGTGAGTAGAATCTTTGAGTGTCTGTTTCAATTCTTTAATTGGTTTTCCATGTAACAATCTTCGCGTGCTGACAGATAAAGCAAAACCATTTGTACAAATCGATATGGCTAATGCGCCATAAGCCAAACCAATATGCCGGATGTCATGCGGATCTAAAAATCGTTGGAGGCCAAAGTAGAATGATAATCCTGCACCAAAAATCAGCATCACCATGACCGAAAGTAAGGTCCATGAAAACAATGCCTTTCCAAAGCCAAAAGGGTGATTTTTATCAGATCGTTTTTTGGAAATTTTCAATCCCACAAACAATAGCCCTGAGGCTACTAAATCGGAACCACCTTCCAATGCTTCTGCCAGCAGAACCACGCTCCCGGTGATGATCATCGCAATGACATTGATAGCAATATCCCCCAGATCAACGAAAAATGAAGTGGTTATAGCCCGTTTAGCAGTAGGTCGACTCATGGAAGAAAGTTGAAGGAAAAAGGCAGCATTGAATTATTTCTGCTCTCGGGTGAGCTTCTGGACATTCCAGATGCTGGTGCTTTCTTTCCAGTTGAATAGCTCAACGGCCAGCAACCATTTCGGAAAGAAGCAATAGATGCGCTCATTCGTATAACCCGGGTATTCAATGTGATCAGAAATTTTTCTTTCGAAAATAAAGATCGAATCGGGCTTATTTGTTTCAATAAAGGCGGTGATTTCGCTATCCTGGGAGAAAATAGTACAAT
>JANMVA010000656.1:0-3110 GCA_031392195.1 Saprospiraceae bacterium
CAGGCCATTCCAAAATCACGAAGAGGATTGATTGAGATCAAATTGATGTACACGGATGAGCATATAACAATCTCTATCCATGATAATGGCACAGGTATCGACGAGCATATGAAGGAAAAGGTATTCTATCCGAATTTTACAACTAAATCTTCAGGTATGGGTCTTGGACTTGCGATTTGCTCAGATATCGTTCAGTCCTTTGATGGCCGTATTTATTTTGAAACGGAAAAAGGTGTGGGTACTACATTTTACATTGAACTTCCAAGGCATGCTATGAATGGCGAACTTGTGGCCGTTACAGGACACTCCGGAGACATGCGGTAGAATTTATTTTTGTGAAGTCGCTTTCACCAGGCTTTTCGCATTCGCCAGAGCTTCTTTCGAAGGAGGATCTCCGCTCAACATTTTAGCTAACTCCACCAAGCGTGTGTCCTTGTTCAACAGTTGGACTGATGAAGTGTCTTTTCCATTGGTCAGGACTTTTGATACGTGATATTGCGTTCCGGCATGAGCTGCAATTTGTGGACTGTGTGTGATCATCAGAATTTGATGCCCTTTCGCAAGTTCGCGGATCAATTGCCCCATGCGCCATGCTACCTCACCTGAAATGCCCGTATCGATTTCATCAAATATGATCGTTGGCAATTTTGCCTGGGCAGCATACAGAGACTTTAGTGCTAAACTCAATCGGGATAATTCACCTCCGGATGCAACAGCAGCCAGGGGTTGAATTGGCATTCCTTTGTTAGCAGAAAACAAGAATTCGATTTCATCGATTCCATCAGGTCCGGGCTCTGCAGGTTGTATTTCAATCGAAAACTTTCCATTCGGCATGCCTAACTCATTCAAAAGAAAGTTCATTTTCTGAATCACATCAGGTGCACCTGTTTTCCTCTTGTCGGACAATGATTTCCCTTTTTCAAAGAGCGAAATTGACCTGGAGGTGATGTTTTTTTCCAGTTCCAGAATTTGTTCACCAACCGAAGTTAATTCATTCAACTCAGCGCGAAGTTGTTGATGTTTGTTGTGCAAATTCTCTTCATTAGAGCTTTGGTATTTCTTGATCAGGGTGTATAGTTGATTCAGTCTAGATTGAATTTTGGTGAGCTGTACCGGATCTTTCTGTCCTAATCCTTCCAGGCGGCTGGCCTCCAATGCAATGTCCTGAATTTCTAACCGCACATTCATCAGTCTATCTGCAATGGATTCAATGGCAGGTGATGCAAGGCGAACTCCGTCGAGTTGTTTAATCAAAGCTGTTAATTGCTGATTGATGGCATGCTGACCATCCATCAGTGAGTTTTGAAGATGCTCAAGTGATTGTGCAATGGCCTCTCCGTGCTGCAATAAATTCTGAGATTCCTCTAGCCTTGCAATCTCACCTGATTTTATTTGTGCGTTATCAAGTTCATCGATCTGAAAAGTCAGAAAATCTTTTCTTCGAATGGAAGAGATCTCCAGTTCCTTCAATCTGGACAGCTCACTGCGTAATTGACTTAATTCTAAATAGATTAATTTATATTCTTTGAATAAATTACCTGAACGACTGAGAATATCAAGTGCGCTTACCTGGTAATCTTTAGATTGCAGAGCCAGGTTATCATGTTGGTGATGTAATTCAATTAAATGGCTCGTGATCTCCTGAAGAAGTCTAAGCTGTACAGGAGTGTCATTGATAAAAGAACGGCTACGGCCACCTGAAGAAATTTCACGTCTGCAGATCAGTATATTGTCAAAGTCCAATCCTTCTTTTTCAAAAAGTTCTTCCAGGGCATGATCGCTTAATAAAAAATGGGCTTCAACGATGCATTTTTGATTTTCATCAGTCATGACTTTGGCATCCGCTCTTTTGCCCAGGGCAAGACCCAAGGCACCTAATAAGATGGATTTACCTGCACCTGTTTCACCGGTAATAATGGACAATCCTGGCTGGATCGCTAAATCCAACTCAGAGATAATAGCATAGTTTTTTATGATCAGGCGCTTCAGCATAAAAAAGAATAAAAGAATATTGAATTACATCTGTGAAAGTCTGGCCTGAACTTCAGGTTCGATCTTAATTCCTAATTGCTGCACGACTTCATACAGTTGCATAGCCTGGGTTTTTTGATTGAGACTGATGTGGGCTTTCATTTTTTCATAATGATAGAGTCCATTTTTACTATTCAGCCGGATAGCCCGGTCCAGATCGGTAATGGCATTATTGAAATCCCGTTGAATGATTCGCACTCGTCCGCTTTCGTACCATAGATCAGCGTCTTCGGGATGCATTCCCAAATAGATTGTTATATCGTTTAATGCTTTATCCCATTGTTGGGTTGCTTCAAAAACTAGTGATCTGTTTTTATATCCATTCGCATTATCCGGATCCATTGCAAGGCCTTTATTAAAGTCAGCCAAAGCGAGATCCATTTTACCACCCAACGCCCAGACAGCACCACGATTGATAAAATATTCACCTTCTGTTGAATCTATCGCAATAGCCCTGTTGTAATCATCAAGAGCAGGTTGTAACTTTTGTTGATTGAAATAAAGTTTTGCCCTGGAGTTGTAGAGAGCAGCATCCGGTTTCAGAGTGATCGCTGAGTTATAATCCGCCAAAGCTTCATCTATTCTTCCACGATCGCGTCGGAAGTTTGCCCGGTTGCGAAAGGGTAAGGATGTATTGGTGTGATATTTCAGGACGTGTGACCAAAGTGCATCACTGTCTTTCCAGATCTGATTCTGTCTGAAAGTGAGTAGCATAAAAAGAATCATTACGCCACCGAGACTATAAAAAACCGGTTTGCCTAATGCAGGTTTATTCTCTGAAATCCTTTGTGCTGCATATGCGATGATAAACATCAATCCCACATACGGAATGTAAGTAAACCTGTCAGCTAGATAACCTTGCCCAGCACCTACGACCTGCAACAGAAACATAACATTGAAAAGAAAGAAAAGAATGCCAAACAGATATGGCCTCCAGTCTTTTTTATAAGCTATGTAAATAAATGCCGCAATCGCCAGGAAGATAAAGGGACCTGTGTAAATTTCGGGAGGTAGAACACTCGGATAGGGGTATAAGGGTGACATCCTATATGGAAAAATAAACTTGAGCAGATAGATGC
>JANMVA010000686.1:0-2680 GCA_031392195.1 Saprospiraceae bacterium
GGCGCATTCAGTTCACGGCCGACCTGATGCCTTCGGATATTACTGGCGCGCCAATCTTCGACATGAAACAACAGGAGTTTCGCTTTCGTCCTGGCCCGGTGTTTACGCAATTGCTGCTGGCCGACGAAATCAACCGCTCGCCCGCCAAGACGCACGCGGCCTTGCTGGAGATCATGCAGGAGTAGCCGAAACAGCCCGACACATGTCAATGAATTTCTGGCAGAGCATCCATTCAATTTTGAGCAGATCGCTTATGGGGAGCCTTTGATCAGGGGAAATTTCCAGCACAACTGGGGATATCCTTTCACCATCGTGGCAGATAGGAATTCGAAGATCATTTATGTTAAGGATGGTGGGGCGGCAATTGATAAAGTCGAGGCTGAATTGACAGCGGTGATCGATAAGGCCTTGAAGGGGTAGCGAGGGAAGTGTTAAATAATTCCGTTGTTTAAACGTAAGAAAACGGCTATTAGAGGTATTTGCAAGAAGATCAAACAACTACCTATTAAAGGAAAAAATATTGTTACGTATATTTTGAATTTACCAAATTAAGAGATTCTGACTTGCAACTGGTTGATTTACAAACTCCTACCATCAGCCTCTCCCATCCACCTCCATTTTTCCTATTTTTCCGCATGCAGCCAAAGCATCTATTCATCCTCACCTGTCTCCTCCTACTCTCAGAAATCTCCTGGAGCCAATTCATCACCCTCAACAGCAAAACCCACAACACTCCATTCACACCCACCGGCAGACCACGCATGG
Source organism: Saprospiraceae bacterium (assembly GCA_031392195.1). Classification (GTDB taxonomy): domain Bacteria; phylum Bacteroidota; class Bacteroidia; order Chitinophagales; family Saprospiraceae; genus Opimibacter. Next base: position 766 of record JANMVA010000686.1, read on the forward strand.
CTGCTGAATGGGAACCCGCCCTCGGCACCCTCATCACATGGCCACCAAGCCTGCCGAAGAAACTCATCATTGAATTGGCCAACGACAACAAACTCTTTGTCCTCGTCGAAGACCGCAAAGCACAAAAAGATGCCGTCTCTGTTTTTTCCAAATGGGGCATCATGCCCAACCAGGTAAAATTTATCCCCGCTCCTCAAGGGGTAGATGCCTCATGGACACGCGATTGGGGACCTCATGCTTTATTCACACAACATGGAGAGATGAAGCTGGCTGATGGACGGTATCTCTATGCCACACCAGTATCGGGATTTGCCTGCGATGATACGCTGGAACTACTATACTATGATGAAAATCAACAACCTCGTCTGACTGCAACTGATGATAAAATTCCGAACTACATCGCGGAAGGAACAAACCTGGAGATCGTTAAACTCCCCTTCGTTTTCACAGGTGGAAATGTATTCACCGACGGTCAACGAAATGGAATCTCAAGTTGCATTTTGACCAATGAAAACAGATATAGCGGAATACCCGATGAAAAATTCTTTCATGATGTTCATCAATTGCTTGGACTCGACAATTATCACATCATTTCAAATTTTGAAGAAAATGGTATCCAGCACATTGATTGCCTGTTGAAATTACTGGATGAAGAAAGAATGTTTGTCATGCGCACACCTCCTGATCATCCTTTGTATGAACAATACGAAGGAATCGTGGAAAATGAACTGCGCTATATGAAAAATGCATTTGGACGTCCTTATCAGATTATCCGGCTTGATACCGATGTGTACAACAGCGACGGTGATCTGGCAGCGTATTCAAATTCGCTGATCCTCAACAAAGTGATTTATGTTCCCCTTTTTGGAATTCCACAGGATTCAATTGCGATGAAGCAATGGAGAGATGCCATGCCCGGCTATACAGTGAAAGGATTTGAATTTAAAATGAATGATGAGAAGGTATTATCCCCGGATTGCCGCAACCATTATAAAGAGATCGGGTGGAACAGCGGTGATGCACTTCATTGCAGGACAAGAGCGATGTGGGATCCGGAAATGATTTATATCAGTGTTGACCGCCTTGCAGCAATCGTACCCGGGGCAGAAAATTATCCGATCGTGGTGATCATCAAAGATTATAGTCAACGGGGGCTCATCCTTGAAAAAACGAAACTTGTCTGGCGTATAAAAGGCCAATCAAGCTGGAATGAAAGTCCGCTTGTCAAAAGCCAGCTGGATGATCATTTCCTGGGAACGATCCATGGAGAGCATCTCAACGAAACAATTGAGTATTTCATTACTGCCCAAAGCTTATCAGGCAAGACTGAAACAATGCCCCGGACAGCACCTCAAGGCCTTTATGAATTCAAACCCGAGAAAGCCAGACAGCGATAGGCCTTACCTTTCCAAACCAATCTGCTCCATTTGTGTTTTTAATGAAGTTGGAGACATCCCGAATGGAAAAGCTGTTCACAATGAATTTATTCTAACCATCACATTTCTTTACTTTTGACTTATGCGAACATATACACACCTATTCATTTGTACGGCCTGTCTTTTATTTGTGCAGAGCATGTATGGTCAACAAGTTTATCAGGTCCAGGATTACGGAAGTATTGGTACCATTTATTTATACAACCGGCTCACGGCAGTTCTCCCGGGCGACCTGGTCTCTGAAAATGGCGAGAATGTATTGTGGGATCTAAGAGATTTTACGGAGCTAAATACGCATCCGAACCGGATCGTCAGTCCCTCAGAAGGAATTAATCAGACTAATTTCCTCGGGTTATGTGCGATCAGTGGTATCCCAATCCTGGAGTGTTTTTCGATCTGGTCAAATACAGACCAGGCTTTATTGACACAAGACTCGCTGGACCTCTTTGGATTCTCGTTGGCGGATATGCAGCGCTATC